>PNLG01000246.1 GCA_013822915.1 Sphingomonas sp.
CTTGAGCTGCTGCGCGATTCGGGCGGCACTGGCGGGCTGCTGCCCAAAGTGATCGCGGCCTATAATGCGGGGCCGACCCCGGTGCAGGCATGGAACGCGACCATCCGCGACGGCGGTGATCCGCTGCTATATATCGAGAGCATTCCCTATTGGGAAACGCGCGGCTATGTTGTGACGGTGCTGCGCAATTACTGGGTCTATGAACGCGCGCAAGGTCGCGCTGCATCGCCGAGCCGCGCCGCACTCGCGCAAGGCTTGTGGCCACGCTTTCCCGGCCTTTCCGGAGCAAATGGGGTGCGGGTGGCGAGCACCGCCGAAAACCGTTCAGAGAACCCGCTTGCCAATTGATCCAAACGGCGTGTTCCTGCCGGTGCGGATCGCCGTGTTGACCGTGTCCGATACCCGCAGCCTGGCCGATGACCGTTCGGGCGACACGTTGGTCGCGCGGCTGAGCGAGGCGGGACATGTCCTTGCCGACCGGCGGGTCGTGCGTGACGATGTCGCCATGATTGTCGCCGTGTTGAACGGATGGATCGACGATACGGGCGTCGATTGCGTCATCACCACCGGCGGCACTGGCGTGACCGGCCGCGACGTGACGCCCGAGGCAATTGAGCGCGTCGCCGACAAGATGATCCCCGGCTTTGGCGAATTGTTCCGCTGGCTGAGCTTTCAGACGATCGGCACGTCAACCGTCCAGTCGCGCGCCTGCGCTTGCGTTGCGCGCGGCACCTATATCTTTGCGCTGCCCGGCTCGACCGGCGCGGTGAAGGATGGCTGGGACGGCATTTTGCGCGATCAGCTCGACAGCCGCCACCGCCCGTGCAATTTCGTCGAGCTGATGCCGCGCCTGATGGAACGGTAGGCTATTTCTTGGCGGCAGGAGCGGCCTTTGCGGCGGCAGCGTCACGCGCTTCCTTTACAAACTTGGCGAGTTCGGCGTCCATCGTCGCGTACCAATCAATCACATCCGCGAAATTGGCTTTGGTCAGCTTGCCGAGGGTCGTGACATTCAACCATTCGCGAAGTTCGCCTTCTGCATTGACCGACACTTTCAAGAACCGCTTCTCGTTATTCCACCGATTGGTAAAGTCTGCGGTGAAGATCGGCTCGGGCTTGTAATAGCTCTGAAAGCTCAACCCGTTGCACTTAAGCGCTCTGCAATCGGTGAGGTCGATCGTGAAGTCCGACCCGTTCGCCGCGCTCAAGATGTAAAGCGAACCATCGTCATTCTTCTCGAGCGTCGCCTTATATCCCGCCGCCTGCACCGCTGCTTGAACCAGTTCGGGCGTGGACAGGTCGAGCAGCACATCCTCCGCCGCCGCCGCCGCTGCCGCTGCCGGTGACGTAGCCAGCATCGCTGCACAAACAGCGGCCACCAACAATATGCGCATGAGTCGTCCCCCAATTCCAATGATCATGATGTTATGGGAAATTGTTACGAAGGCAACCACCTGCTCCCGCGCAAACAGAGCCGAATTATCCACTTTATGTTCTTTTAATGTTCCACGCGCCGCGCTATCCTGCGTCGATGAACGCGCGCCCAAATCGACGCCCTAGCCGTGGGGCCACAACCAACCGCTTCAGCGCCCGCTTTGGCGTGCCGCAGACCGACGCCGATGGCAACTGGCTCGACGCGCAAGAGGCGGTTGACGGCGCCCCACCGCCGCTGCGCACCACCGTGACGGTCGAGGTGCCGCGCACGATCATCACCCGCAACCAATCACCCGACATTGCGTTCGACCGTTCGATCAATCCCTATCGCGGCTGCGAACATGGCTGCATTTATTGCTTTGCACGGCCAACCCATGCTTACCACGACCTGTCGCCGGGGCTGGATTTTGAGACGCGGCTGTTTGCCAAGCCGAGCGCGCCCGATTTGCTGCGCGCCGAACTCGCCAAGCCGGGCTACGCCTGCGCGCCGATTGCGTTTGGCACCAATACCGATCCGTATCAGCCAATCGAGCGCGACTGGCGCATCACCCGCGCCTGTCTGGAGGTGCTCGCGGCGTGCGACCATCCCGTCACCATCACCACCAAGTCCGACCGGGTGTTGCGCGATCTCGATCTGCTGAGCGCGATGGCGGCAAAGGGGTTGGCAGCGGTGATGATCTCGGTCACGTCGCTCGACCCCAAAGTGTCAATGACGCTCGAGCCGCGCGCGCCGCATCCCGCCAAGCGCATCGCCGCGATCAGGGCGCTGAGCGCGGCGGGCGTCCCCTGCTATGCGTCAATCGCCCCGGTGATCCCGGCGATCACCGATCACGAGATTGAGCACATCATCGAACAGGCGGCAGACGCGGGGGCAGTGGGCGTGTTCGTGATGCCGGTGCGGCTGCCGCATGAAGTGGCACCACTGTTTCGCGCGTGGCTCGACGCGCATTTCCCGGATCGCGCGGGGAAGGTGATGGCCCTCATCCGCGATATCAGGGGCGGGCGCGACAATGACCCCAATTTCCACAGCCGATTTCGCGGCGAAGGCCCCTGGGCCGATTTGCTGCATACCCGTGTGGCAATCGCCCGCCGCAAGCACGGCCTGACGCATCAGCGGATCAGCTTGCGCTGCGATCTGTTCCGCCCGCCCGCCGGACCCCAGGGCGAACTGTTCTAACCCGCCGACGCCAGCCGGTAATCGCGGTATTGATCGCGCAGCGCGGTTTTCAGAATCTTGCCGGTCGCGGTGTGGGGCAGGCTGTCGACGAACACAATTTCATCGGGCAGCCACCATTTCGCCACATGCTGTGCCAGATAGTTGTTGATATCGGCGGGTGATGGGTCAGCACCCGGTTTCCGCACCACCAGCAACAGCGGCCGCTCGTCCCATTTGGGATGATAAATGCCGATCGCCGCTGCCTCCGCGACCCCCGGCGCGCCGCACGCAGCATTTTCGAGATCGACCGATGAAATCCACTCGCCGCCCGATTTGATGACATCCTTGGCGCGATCGGTAATCTGCATCGTGCCATCGGGATGGATGACGGAGACATCGCCGGTGTCGAACCAGCCATCGGCGTCGATCGCATCGGCCTCCGCCTTGAAATAGCGTTTCACCACCCATGGCCCGCGGATTTGCAAGCGGCCCGAACTTTTGCCGTCGCGCGGCTGTTCAACGCCTGCATCATCAATCACCCGCAGCTCGACCCCGAACGGGATTTGGCCCTGTTTCGAAATCAGGTCGAGCCGTTCGTCATGGGTCATCGCGTCCCAATGCGCGGGCTTGGAACCCGCTGTACCGATCGGCGATGTCTCGGTCATCCCCCATAAATGCTTGACATCTGCCCCCATCGCCATGATCCGCTCGATCATCGCGCGCGGTGCTGCCGATCCGCCAATCGTCACCGATTGCAGATATTGCGGCGCCTCCCCCGTGGCATCCATATGCTGGAACATCGCCAGCCACACGGTCGGCACACCCGCCGAATGCGTTACCTGCTCCTGGTTCATGAGGCGACACAGAACGGCCGGATCATTGACCTGCGCATAAACGAACTTCGCGCCCGAAATCGCACCGGCAAACGGCAATCCCCAGGATGCAGCATGAAACATCGGCACCACCGGCAGGATCACCGCCAGGCTGGAGACATTGAGGACCGATGGCGAAATCCCCGCCATCGCGTGGATCACGGTGGAGCGATGCTCATACAGCACGCCCTTAGGATTGCCGGTGGTGCCGCTGGTATAGCACAGCATGCACGGCGCGCGCTCTGGCCCCTCATGCCAGGCATAGGCGCCGTCTTCGCCCGCGATCAGCGCGTCGAATTCGCCGTTATCGAAGCAGACATAATGCTCGATCGTCGTCCACTGATCGCGCAGCCGGTCGATAATCGGCTGAAACGCGCGATCATAGAACAGCACGCGGTCCTCGGCATGATTGGCGATGTAGATGAGTTGTTCGTCGAACAGGCGCGGGTTGATGGTGTGGATTACCCCGCCCATGCCGATCGCGCCATACCAACTCACCAGATGCTTGGCGTGGTTCATCGCCAGCGTCGCAATCCGGTCGCCGGGTTTCATGCCCAGCCGCTCGAGCGCCTGCGCCAGCTTTCGCGCGTCCGCCGCAATCCCGCTCCACGTCGTGCGGGTTTCGGTGCCATCAGCCCAATAAGTCATGATCTCGCGACCCGCATATTCGCGCGCGGCATGGTCGATCAGCCGCGGCACCCGCAGCTCGAAATCCTGCATCCCGCCCAAATTGGTCACACCCGCCATTACCAGCATCCTCTGTCGTGCCGGTTGCCCCGGCCTATCCCACCAGCGCGAGCCGCTTGTCCTCTGCCGGGCTCAGCGTCACGTCGCAGATACCTTGCACAGCCTCGATCCGCGCTGCAAGCTCGGCGTCGAGCACAAAGTCGCGACCCAGCACCAGCCGGGCCGTGCCGCCGTCGGGGAGGGCCGCATCCAGCACCACTTCGCTGCGGCCACTGCGCGCATTGCTCAGTTGCGCGGCCAGCGCCGCAACGGCCACGGCGTCATCGGCGCGCAATTCCATCACCAGCCGCACGCCCGTTGCCAGCGTGTCGAACAATCGCAACCGCTTGACGGTGACGCGCGCAGCTTCCTCCCCCGCGCGCCGGTCAAGCTCAACCTCGGCCAGCCCACATTGCCCGCGCGCGACCGCGTCCTCCAGCTCGGCGGCGGCATCATCGTCGAAGCAGGTCGCGACAAACTGGCCGCTCGCATCGGAAAGCGTCGCCATCATATAACGCTTGCCCGTTGCCGAGGTGCGCCAGCGAACTCCCTCCACCAGCACCGCCATGCTGGCCCGCGACCGCCCCCCTTCGGGAATGGCGATCTCGCCCAGATCGGCAAAGCGCGTCGTCCCGACCGCCAGCCCGGCATAGCGATCGACCGGGTGGGCGGAGAAATAAAAGCCGAACGCTTCTTTTTCCTGTGCCATGCGGTCGGCAATGCTCCACTGCGAGGCGGGCGGCGGAACGAGCGTGTCGCCCGCTTCCTCCGCTTCGCCGAATAGCCCGCCCTGCCCGGTTGCGCGCTGATCCTGCAGCCGCGCGGACACCGCAAGCATCGTCTCCGCCATCGCGAAAATCCCTGCACGATTAGGGTTGAGCGCGTCAAAGGCGCCCGCTGCTGCCAAAGTCTCCAACTGACGCTTGTTGAGCAGGCGCGGGTCAACCCGCCGCGCGATATCGTCGAGCGAGGCAAACGCCCCGCCGCGCTCGCGCTCGGCGACCAGGCGCTCCATCGCCCCCTCGCCGACCGATTTCAGCGCCGCCAGGGCATAGCGCACCGCCAGCCCGCCCTCGGACTGCTCCACGCCGAACTCCGCACCGCTGGCATTGATGCACGGCGGCAACGCCTTCACCCCCAGCCGCCGCATATCATCCACAAACACGCCCAGCTTGTCGGTCAGCGCCATGTCGAAACACATGGACGCCGCGAAAAATTCATGCGGGTGGTGCGCCTTCAACCACGCCGTCTGATAGGCGAGCAGCGCATAGGCCGCCGCGTGCGATTTGTTAAAACCATAGCCTGCGAATTTGTCTATCAAATCGAACAGCTCGTTCGCCTTGGCCGCGCCGATGCCATTGGCACTCGCGCACCCCTTCACAAAGGTATCGCGCTGCGCGTCCATCTCCGCCTTGATCTTCTTGCCCATCGCGCGGCGCAGCAAATCGGCGCCACCAAGCGAAAAACCGGCAAGGATCTGCGCCGCCTGCATCACCTGTTCCTGATATACGAAGATGCCGTAGGTTTCGGCCAAAATCCCCTCCAGCAGCGGATGAGGATAGGTGATCGGCTCCGTCCCGTTTTTGCGGCGACCAAAGCTTGGAATATTGTCCATCGGCCCCGGTCGGTAGAGCGAGACGAGCGCGATGATGTCGCCGAAATTCGACGGCCGCACCGCCGACAGCGTGCGCCGCATCCCTTCCGATTCGAGCTGGAACACCCCCACTGTCTCGCCGCGCTGAAGCAGCCGGTACACCGCCTCATCATCCCAGCTCAGCGCATCAAGATCGACCGAAATGCCCCGCTTGCCGAGCATTTCGACCGCCTTTTTGAGCACCGACAGCGTCTTCAGCCCCAAAAAGTCGAACTTCACCAGCCCGGCGCCCTCGACATATTTCATGTCGAACTGGGTGACGGGCATGTCCGATCGCGGATCGCGGTATAGCGGGACCAGCTGATCGAGCGGCCGGTCGCCAATCACCACACCTGCGGCATGGGTCGATGAATGGCGCGGCAATCCCTCCAGCCGCATGGCCAGGTCGAGCAGCCGCTTTACCTGCGGGTCGGCGCGATATTCGCTCGCCAGCTCGCTGACCCCGTTCAGCGCGCGCTCGAGCGTCCACGGGTCGGTCGGATGGTTGGGGACGAGCTTTGCCAACCGGTCAACCTGACCATAGCTCATTTGCAGCACGCGGCCGGTATCCTTCAACACCGCGCGCGCTTTCAACCGCCCAAAGGTAATGATCTGCGCGACATGATCGCTGCCGTATTTTTGCTGGACATAGCGGATCACCTGCTCGCGCCGGGTTTCGCAGAAATCAATGTCGAAATCAGGCATCGACACGCGCTCGGGATTGAGGAACCGCTCAAACAACAGCCCGAGCTTGATCGGGTCGAGGTCGGTAATCGTCAGCGCCCAGGCGACGACCGAGCCCGCGCCCGATCCGCGCCCCGGCCCGACCGGGATGTCATGTTCCTTTGCCCACTGAATAAAATCGGCGACAATCAAGAAATAGCCGGGGAATTTCATCTCGATGATGACATCAAGCTCAAATTCGAGCCGCGTTCGATAGGGCGCGGTCCAATCCTCCGCTGCCCCAGCGGGAAGGGGATAGCCCAGCCCCTGCAACGCCGCGATCTTCGCCAGGCGTTTGTCTAGCCCGGCGCGAGCGGCCACGCGCAGCGCCTCCGGCTCGGCGGCGGCATCGGCCATCAACCGGGGGAGGATAGGCTTGCGCTTTGGTGCCGCCACCGCACAGCGCTGCGCCACCACCAGGGTGTTCTCGATCGCCTCGGGCAAATCGGCGAACAACATCCGCATATCGGCGGCGGGCTTCATCCACGCGTCCGGCGCACTGCGCGGGCGGTCCTCGCTCGCCAGATAGCTCGAACTGGCAATGCACAGCATCGCGTCATGCGCTTCGCCAAAATCCTGATCGGCAAAGCAGCACGGATTGGTCGCGACAATCGGCAAGTCACGGTCATAGGCGAGATCGAGCAGCGATGCTTCCGCCTGCTCCTCCGCCTCCTCCATTCGCCGCGTCAGCTCGATATAGAGCCGGTCGGGGAAGAGCGCCGCCAGATGATCGGCATAGGCGAGCGCGCGGTCCGGCTGGCTTTCGGCAAACAGCCGCGCCAGCGCCCCTTCCCCCCCGGCGGTCAGCGCGAGCAGCCCGTCGGTCCGCCCGCGCAACGCCGCCAGCGCGACATGCGGGGCAAGTTCGGGCGGCCGCGCCAGGTGCGCCTGCGACACCAGCGCGCACAAATTCTGATAACCCGCCTCATCCTGTGCATAGAGCGCGAGCCAGTCGAGCATCGGCGCGGCACCACCCGGCATATCGGGCCGCGCAATCCCAATCATCGCCCCGATGACGGGCTGCACCCCGGCGCCGCGCGCGGCATCGGCAAAGGCCATCGCCGCATACAGCCCGTTGCGATCGGTCAGCGCGGCGGCCGGAAAGCGCAATTCTCGCGCGCGCTTGGCGATCGCTTTCGGCTCGATCGCGCCATCGAGCATCGTGAAGCTGGAGAAAATGCGTAACGGGACGAAACCGGCGTGGGACATCGACCGACTATGCGGCCGCGCCCCCGATTCGCCTAGCGCGACCCCGCCGTCAGTTGTGGATATCCCGCCGGGCTAGCCATGGCGAGCGAGGAGAAAGTCGAGATGTTGCCGCACGCCCGCCCATTCGGCGGCGATGATCGAATAGACCACGACATCGCGCACGCGCCCGCCCGCCATTACCTGATGGTTGCGCAGCACGCCGTCGCGCTTGGCGCCCAGCCGCTCGATCGCTGCTTGCGAACGGCGGTTCAGCCAATCGGTGCGGATCTCCACGACATTGCACCCCATGACGTCAAAGGCATGGGTCAGGAGCAGCCGCTTTGCCTCGGTATTCACGCCGGTGCGCTGCGCGGCGATCGCATAGAATGTGCCGCCAATTTCGACCCGCCGGTGCGGCTCACTCATCCGCATGTAGCGCGTGGTGCCGATGATCGCGCCGTCGCGGTCGAGCACCGTGAACGGCATCGCGCGGCTATAATCGCGCTCCGCCTCGACCTCGGCAAACCAGCCGTCAATGTCCTTCAGCTTCGAGACACCGGCGTAAAATGTGTCCCAAAGCCCACCGACCGACGCCGCCGCGACCAGCCCATCCGCGTCGCCCCGCGCCAGCGGCCGCAGCGTCACATGCCGCCCGACCAGCGTCGGCGGATCGCGCCACGGGCTCATACCAGACGCCCCTCATGCAGCCGCACCACCCGGTCCATCTTTGCCGCCAGCCGCTCATTATGCGTCGCGATCAGCGCGGCACCCCCCTGTTCGCGCACCAGCCGCAGCAATTCGGCCAGCACGATGTCAGCGGTTTTTTCATCCAGATTGCCGGTCGGCTCATCCGCCAGCACCAGCGCGGGCTTGTTGGCGAGCGCACGCGCGACCGCTACCCGCTGTTGCTCGCCGCCCGACAATTGGCTGGGGCGGTGAGTCAGCCGGTGCGCCAGCCCGAGCGATGTCAGCAGGCCATGCGCGCGTGCCTCCGCCTCGCCCTTCGTCGCGCCGTGGATGAGCAGGGGCAGCACGACATTTTCGGTCGCGTTGAAATCGGGCAGCAAGTGGTGGAATTGATAAACAAAGCCCAGAGAGTCACGGCGCACCATCGTTCGGCCATGGCTGTCGAGCCGGGCGGCCTCGGTGCCGTTGATGCGGATCGAGCCGGTAAATCCCCCTTCGAGCAGGCCAACCGCCTGCAGCAGCGTCGATTTGCCCGATCCCGATGGCCCGAGCAGCCCGACAATCTCGCCGCGCGCAATCGACATATCGACGCCGCGCAGCACTTCGATCGTGGCTTCCCCTTGCGTGAAGCTGCGGGTGAGGCCGCCGATCACCAGCACCGGCGCTTCGCCGTGGATCCCGGCAATGCCGGGCCGCCCGCGCGTCGCTACGCCTGCATCACTCATAGCGCAGCACTTGCACCGGATCGGTATTGGCCGCCTTGAACGCTGGATAAAGCGTGGCGAGGAACGAAAATACCAGCGCCATCGCCGCGATCACCGCAATCTCAACCGGGTTGGATTTGGAGGGCAGTTCGGTCAGGAACCGGATCTGCGGATCCCATAAATTCTGCCCCGTCACCAATTGGATAAACGCGACAACGCTTTGGCGAAAATACAAAAAGACAAAGCCCAGCGCGAGCCCGGCCAGCATCCCCAGCACCCCGATCACCGTGCCGACCGTCATGAAAATGCGCAGCAATCCGCCGCGCGTCGCCCCCATGGTGCGCAGGATCGCAATGTCGCGCGTCTTGGCCCGCACCAGCATGATCAGCGACGACAGGATGTTGAACACCGCAACCAATATGATGATCGACAACACGGTGAACATCGCAATCCGCTCAACCTCCAGCGCTTCGAACAATTGCGAATTCATCGTGCGCCAATCGGAGATTGCGGCGCGGGTGCCGATCTTGGCGGCAAGCGGGGCGAGGATGATGTGCACGCGGTCGGCATCGACGGTGTCAAGCTCGATCATCCCGATGCTGTCGCCCGCCAGCAACAAAGTCTGCGCGTCCTCAATCGGCATCATCACATAGCTTTTGTCGAAATCATACACGCCGATCTCGAACACCGCGGCGACGGTATAGCTGACAATGCGCGGCACCGTGCCAAAGGGTGTAGCCTGCCCCTGCGGGTTGAGGAGCGAGACCTGGCTGCCAACGCGCGCGCCAAGTGCCTCAGCCAGACGCGAACCGATGGCGATATTGCCCGAGCCGGGTGATAGATTCGTAATAGAGCCGCTCAACACCTTGCTGTTAATGGCCTTGTTCGCGCGCAGATCACCCACGCGCATCCCGCGCATCAGCACCGCTTCGACACGGCCGTTGAAGGTCGACATCATCGGCTGCTCGATCATCGGCGTTGCCGATGTCACGCCCGGTGTCGCCCGCGCATCGGCGACAATCGCGCGCCAGTCGCGCAATTGCCCGCCATAGCCCTGGATAACGGCATGACCGTTCAGCCCGACGATCTTATCGAACAATTCGGCGCGAAACCCGTTCATCACGCTCATCACAATGACAAGTGCGGCGACCCCCAGCATGACCGCCGCCAGGCTGATCCCCGCGACCAGGAAGATGAAGGCCTCGCCCTTGCCCGGAAGGAGATAGCGCTGGGCAATCATGCGCTCATAGCGTGATAGGAACATGGCGTCCTTTGTTTGGCCCCCGCCTCTTGCCCTCGCACATAAGGTGGCTGTCCCGTGCTGGCAACTAGCGGCATGCATGTTGCCGATACGCAACAGCACTCAAGCAATCGTGCCGATCGCGCACGATTAGGCAATGACAAGCCGCCATTTCCTGCCCTACCAGAACGTTACTGAATCACAGGCTAATGGCCGTGGTTTGGGGAGCACCCCGCCAGATGCTTGGCATCTCGCGGGAAAACTTCAAAGGGGGCTGACGAGCAATCGTCACGCAGGCGCCCGGGTCGGCATCCGATCCGGGCGTTTGGCATTGGGCCAAAGGCGGAATCGCCGCCAGTGCTCACGACTGATCGCGGGAACCGAACGGCAAGCCTATAAATGGACCCGAAGGAGGGCGGCTTTGCAGACGGCCCGCCTCAAAATCGGGCCGATGCTGTCAAGCCATATGTGCGCGGATCACCCGGCTGGCCAACGACGAGCCCAGTATTGCCCGATTGCAGCGCCAGCACTTCGTAATAATTGGCGCCGAAAGCGTTGCGCACCCAAGCAAACACATGCCAGCGATCACCAGTCTTATACCCCAGCCGGAAACTGCTGAGCGCATAGCCGTCGATATAGGTATAGAGCGATGGCGATGGATTAGCGGAAAATCGAGAGCGATAGCTTCCGTCATAGCCTAGATAGAACGTGCCGCGCACTCCGCCCCATTGCACCGGCAGGTCATATTGGGCGCCATAGGAAAACGCCAATTTCGACACCCCCGGCAGTTCCTGGCCGGAGATATCGCAGTTGGGGGGACTGATGCCGCCCGGGGTTCCCGGCGCGCTGGGCGTCTGTCCGGCGGCGGGAGCACTACCGCCGGACAGTTCGGGCGGACACGGCGCATCGACGAAGCGCACATAGCGCGCATTGGTGAAGGCACCGTTGGCATAGAGATTCAGCCGCGCAGTCGGTCGATAGGCAGCGTCGATTTCAACCCCGCGCGACCGCACGCGGCCCGCGTTGGCGAGGTAACCTCGCAGCACGCCCAGCTGGCCGTTGGTGACGGTCGCCTGATAATCGCTGATCTCCGTCCAAAAGGCAGCGAAGTTTATGGTGGCGCGGCGATTCAATATCTGCGTCTTCAGCCCGAATTCATAGTGCGTGACCTGTTCGGGCCTGACCGACGCCGCTGCCAGGATCGGGCTGTTATTTGCATCGAGCGGCAGGCCCGACAGGTTGATCCCGCCCGACTTGTAGCTGCGCGCATAGCTTGCATAGCCAAACACCACCGGACTGAACTGATAAGATCCGGTGATGTCTCCCGATACGTTCCAGTCACTGAATCGGGGGGTATAGCTTTGCGGTGCGAGCACTGCGCGCTGGTCCGCAGTCAACGTCATACTGCCCGCGCCGTTCGTTACTACTGCGAAAAAGGAACCGTTCTTCAGATCGTAATTGACGCGCAGGCCCGGCGCGATCTTCAATCTGTCGGTGACATGCCAAGTCAGCTTGCCGAACAGCGCCGCGCTGTCGTTGGTGAAACCGATCGTGTTGCGCGAGGTAAGGCCATTCAGCGTCGCGGGATTGCGCCCGCCCGCGCTCGTCGGGTTGAGAATGAAGGCGCTCGCGGCCGGCCCCTGCACCTGAAGCCCTTGCGTATCGATCGACTGGTGGAAGTAGAAGGCGCCGAAGACATAGTCGAGCCGCCGCGCACCGTTCGATGCGATCCGCAGTTCCTGGCTGAACTGCTGCTGCTGCGAGGGATTGGCCGAGATCGTGGTGATCGGTAACCCAATGAAATCGCGGTCGTTCGACGGCTGCCAGTCCCAGACGCGCCATGCCGTCACCGACGTCACCGTGGCCCCACCAAAATTGACGTTGGTAACAAGCGACGTGCCACCCAATTCCTGCCTCGCGCGCAGCGGCGAATCAATATCGGTCACCCGGTCAAAAGCATTGGTCGAAGGCACGGCATAGCCCTGCGCCGCCGCAAGCGCTGCATATTGCCGATTTAGCGACCGCTGCGTCGCGCCGGTGCGCACAAAATATTGGACGCAACAACGCGGGTCTTGTCGGTTGTAGTCGCCGTAAAGCGTCAGATCGACATCGGAGGTCGGCTGCCACAGGAGTTGCCCACGAAAGCTCGCATTATCCTGGCCATTCTGCCACTCGCCGCGCCGGACATTGAAAATCGTCCCGCGCCGCGTGGTCACCGATGTCGACAGCCTGATTGCGAGCTTGTCGGTGGTGATCGGCCCCGTCACCGATATTTTGCCCTGGAAAAAATCGTAATTGCCGCCGGTTAGTTCGAACCGTGCCTCGGGCGTGAAGCTGGGCCGGCGGGTGACAATGTTGATCGCACCCGCAGTGGTGTTCTTGCCGTAAAGCGTGCCTTGCGGTCCGCGCAGGATCTCGATCCGGTCGACATCGGTGAAGTCGAACGTCGCCGACGCAATGCGGGCGTAATAGACTTGGTCGACATAAATGCCAACGCCCTGCTCGATTCCATCGTTGGTCAGCCCGAAGGGCGCACCGATGCCGCGGATGTTTGCGGCAGAATTGCGTGGGTTGGTCGAATAAAATTGCAGGCTCGGCTGGAGCTGCGTCAGCCGGTTGACATTGTAGGTGCCAGTCTCGGCGAGTGCCTGACCACCAATTACTGAAATGGCGATCGGCACACGCTGAACGCTCTCGCTCCGCCGCCGGGCCGTCACCACAACTTCGGCCCCGCCTTGTTGGGCGGGGCCGAGTTTTCCTTCATCCACAGGAGGCGACTCCTGCGGCTGGAGCGGATCGGGTGTGGTTTGCGCGAGCAGCAGCAGTGACAGTGAAGCGAGCATCAGTGCCTCCCAATCGAGTCGCACTATAATGCCTATTAATTCAATATGAATTCACTGCGGCACGATCTTTTGTGCTGGAAAGCAAAACTTTAGCCCGACGAATTTCTGCCATTCCGCATTGTGACGCGACGCCAGAGCGCCCCGAAACGGCGGCGAAATGGCGCGAGCCGGGTCGCGTCACTGGCGACGCCACCGGGTGCTCACGAAGCAGAACCGGCTGCTTGTCGAACTGAAGTAATACAAAGCGCAGCCTACCCGTCGGCTTCCTGGTCGCAGCATTGCCACGCGCGACTTTTAGCGCGCCGTTGTCGTCCGCGTTGAAGAAGCCACCCTGGTCGATGGCCTGCTGACGAACGATCACATCAGCGGCAGCCCGGTCAGACTAACCGACTCTGCCGCACCGCTGCTTCGATAAAGCTTTTGAACAATGGGTGCGGATCAAACGGCTTTGACTTCAGTTCGGGATGATATTGCACGCCGACGAACCAGGGATGGTCGGGCCGCTCCACAATTTCGGGCAAGGTGCCATCGGGCGACATCCCGGAAAACACCAGGCCGCCTGCCTCCAGCGGGTCGCGATAGGCGGTGTTGACCTCAAACCGGTGGCGGTGCCGCTCCTGTACTTCGTCGCTGCCATAAATCGCCGCGACCACACTGTTGCCCGTCAGCTTCGCCGGATACGCGCCCAGCCGCATGGTGCCGCCAAGATCACCGCCCTCGGCCCGCAATTGCAGCCCCGCCGGCCCCATCCATTCGGTGATAATGCCGACCACCGGCTCCGCTGTCGGCCCGAACTCGGTTGAGGACGCGCCCGGCACATCGGCAAGGTTCCGCATCCCTTCGATACACGCCATCTGCATCCCGAAACAAATGCCGAAAAACGGCACTTGCCGTTCGCGCGCGAACCGGACGCTCGCAATCTTGCCCTCCGCCCCGCGCTCGCCAAAGGCACCGGGGACGAGGATGGCGTGCAGCGGCTCGAGGCTGGCGGCAATGTCGCTATCGGCGGCCTCGAACAGCTCGGCGTCGATCCACCGGATGTTGACCTTCACCCGATTGGCAATGCCGCCATGCACCAGCGCTTCGTTGAGCGATTTATACGCATCGGGCAGACCGACATATTTGCCGACGACGCCGACCGTCACTTCACCCTCGGTGTTGTTCAACCGGTCGATGATGTCGGTCCAGCGGCGCAAATCGGGGTCAGCGCCGGGCTCCATATCGAACGCGCGCAGCACGGCATGGTCGAGCCCCTCGGCATGATATTGGAGCGGCACGCCGTAAATCGTCTCCGCATCAAGCGCAGGGATCACTGCCTCGACCGGAACGTTACAAAACAGCGCGATCTTGGCCCGGTCCGACGGCGGCAGCGGTCGTTCGGCGCGACAGACAAGGACATCGGGCTGCACGCCAAGGGCTGTCAGCTCGCGCACGCTATGCTGGGTCGGCTTGGTTTTCAGCTCTCCTGCCGCCGCAATGAACGGCACCAGCGTGACATGGATGCTGACCGAGCGCCCCCGCCCCAGATCATTGCGAAGCTGGCGGATCGCCTCGATAAACGGCAGCGACTCGATATCGCCGACCGTACCCCCGATTTCGCACAGCACGAAATCGACGTCGTCGGTATCGGCCAGCGCAAACGCCTTGATCGCGTCGGTGACGTGCGGAATCACCTGCACCGTCGCGCCCAGATAATCGCCGCGCCGTTCGCGGTTGATGATCGTCTGATAAATACGACCAGAGGTGATGTTGTCACTCTGACGGCTCGGCACGCCGGTAAAGCGCTCATAATGGCCGAGGTCGAGATCAGTCTCCGCCCCATCGTCGGTTACATAGACTTCGCCATGCTGATAGGGCGACATCGTGCCGGGATCGACGTTGAGATAGGGATCGAATTTGCGAATCCGAACGCGATAGCCACGCGCCTGGAGCAATGCCGCCAGGCTTGCTGCCATCAACCCCTTGCCCAGCGAGGAGACCACGCCGCCGGTAATGAAAATGAACCGCGTCATGGGAGCAAACGCCTAGCGTCGAAACGCACCTGGGGGCAAGCGCGCGAATCCACGCGGAGGTGCAAAAAACTTTTGTAGCGCCGCCGTGCCGCGCGCCCGACCGTTATCGTTCGATCGGGACCGCGTTGTTGCCGCTGACGGGGGCAGTGCTGTTGCCCGGTGCCGCGCCCTCGGCCTCCGCTGCGACTTGCGCGGCGGTTTTGGGCGGCGCAAGCGGCGAAGACGCCGCCCCGCCCAGCGGCGAAGGGCCGCCCGGCACGCTTGCGGGCGCAGGCGCCGCAGGTGTTGCGGTCACCGCCTCAACCCGCTGAGTCTGGCGCGTGGCGGCAAGCACGGCAAGGATCACCGCCAGCCCGACAAACGCCGTCGCCAGAATCGACGTCATCCGCGTCAGAAAATCCGCCGCGCCCCGCGCCGACATCAGCCCGGCGGGGCTGCCGCCGACGCCCAAACCGCCGCCTTCCGATTTCTGCATCAGGATAACCCCGACCAGACCGGCGGCGACAAGCGTTTGAACAACGAACAAAAAGGTAAAGAGCATGGCGAGCGGGCACTTCAATGGAAATGATTGGATCGTCCGCACATAGGGGGAGGATCGTCGAGGATCAACTGCGCTACGCGCTCATCCACCCCGGCGTCATGAACACGGCAATGTCTGCGCCGGGTTGAATGTTCGGGCAACGCTCGGCTATCGCAGCCTGTAACGCCATGATCCACGGCCCGACGGGGCCAGTAATCCGGCGCATCGACAATTGGGGGCATGATTTCTTGAGCACTGGTGGCAACGCATCCGATCCGGCGCCCGCACCGAACGCCGCAAAAGCCACCGCCCGGCACTTTGCGCTTTCCGGTCCGCGGTGCCCGATTGATCCGGCCACCAACGCGGTGCGGCCCGATCTGGCTGATATTCGGCTCGCCGAATACGTATTCGCGCCGCATTATGCAGCGCCCATGGCTATGACCGTAACCGCTGTGGCGCCGCTGCGGTCAGGACCGGGAGGGGACGCACCGATGATTACTTCGTTGAGACCGGGGGACATGTTCGAGGCGCTTGAGATCAGCCGCGGCTATGTGTGGGGCAAGGCGTCGAGCCAGGGCCTTGTCGGCTATGTAGCACAGGCGTCGCTCACGCTTAATGGCGACGCGGGATAATGGTTAGGATCTTTATCGACGGCGCCAGCGGCACAACCGGGCTTGAGATCCGCGAGCGGCTGAGCGGGCGGTCCGACATTGCGCTACTCTCGCTCGACGAGGAGCACAGGCGCGATCCCGAAGCGCGGGCCGAAGCGCTGAACGCCGCCGATATTGTGATCCTGTGCCTGCCCGATGACGCCGCGCGCGAGGCAGTGGCGCTCATCACCAACCCGCACACCCGCGTCATTGATGCCTCCACCGCGCACCGCACCGCGCCCGATTGGGTCTATGGCCTGCCAGAATTGAGCGCCGCCCAAGCATCGGCAATTGCGGAGGCGCGGCTGGTGTCCAATCCCGGCTGCTACCCGACTGGGTTCCTCTTGCTGGTCGCGCCGCTGGTGCGCGCAGGCGTCATCCCCGCCGACTGGCCGATCAGCGTCAATGCCGCCTCGGGCTATTCGGGCGGCGGCAAGCCAATGATCGCCGAATTCACCACCGGCGGCGAGAGCACCGCGCTTCGCGGCTATGCGCTCGGCCTTGCGCACAAACATGTGCCGGAGATGCAGCTTTATGCCGGGCTGTTGCATCCCCCGATTTTCGCACCCGCCGTGGCAGCGACCTATCGCGGGATGATTGTGGAAGTGCCCCTCCCCCTCCACGCGCTGCCGGGTCGCCCGACGCTGGCGACGATCCGCGAGATGCTGCGCGCCGCCCATGCCGATGCGCCGACCATCCGCTTTGGTAGCGAGGATGCGGCGCTAATCCGCGTGGAGGATGATGCGGGCACCGACCGGGTCACGCTGCACGTCTGCGGCAATGACGCAAGCGGCCAGGCGCGGCTGATCGCGACACTCGACAATCTGGGCAAGGGAGCAGCGGGGGCGGCCGTGCAAAATCTGAACATCATGGCGGGGCTTGACCCGCGCGCCGGGCTGATCCTGTGACGGGGTGTGGTGCATGACGGAGGCGGCGACACGGCTGCTGCTGTTCGGGGCAACCGGCGATCTGGCGCAGCGGATGCTGTTGCCCTCGCTTTTTGGGCTGCACAGCGATGCTCTGTTGCCGCCGTCGCTGACCATCACCGGCACGGCGCGGTCCGCGCATGACGATGCCAGCTACCGAGCCTTTGCCGCACAAGCGCTCGACACTTTCCTCCCCGAAGACCGCAAGGATCAGGCGGCAATCGAGACGTTTCTGGGCCGGATCGGCTATCAGGCGCTTGATGCCTCTACGCCCGACGGCTTTGGCGCGCTGGCAGACAAGGTCGGACGCAGCGACGATGGGTTGGCGATTTTCCTGTCAACCGCGCCGTCGCTGTTCCGCCCGACGATTGCCGGGTTGCAGGCGGCCGGACTTGCGGGTGATGCGGTGCGGATCGGGCTGGAAAAACCGCTCGGCAGCGATCTCGCCACAAGCTGCGAGATCAACGACGCGGTTGCCGAAGTTTTCCCGGAAGGGCGCACTTTCCGCATCGACCATTATCTCGGCAAAGAGACGGTGCAGAACATTCTCGCGCTCCGTTTTGGCAATACCCTGTTCGAACCGGTGTGGAGCGCGCGCGGGATCGACCATGTCCAGATCACCGTGTCGGAAACCGTCGGGCTGGAGGGGCGCGCGGGCTATTATGAGGGCTCGGGCGCGCTGCGCGACATGGTACAGAACCACATCCTCCAATTGCTCGCCCTTGTCGCGATGGAGCCGCCCGCCCGCTTTGACGGCACCGCGATCCGCGATGAGAAGGTCAAGGTGCTGCGGTCGCTCCGCACGATCAGCGAGGATGAAGCCCCTCACCTCACCGTCACGGGGCAATATGGCGCGGGCGCGGTAGCGGGCACGGCGGTGCGCGGCTATGCAGATGAATTGGGCCAACCCTCTGCGACCGAAACCTTTGTCGCGATCAAGGCGCATGTCGATAACTGGCGGTGGCAGGGCGTGCCCTTTTACCTGCGCACCGGCAAAAGGCTGCCCGCGCGCCAGTCCGAAATCGTGGTGCAGTTCAAGCCCGTGCCGCATTCGATCTTTGCCGAACGCGGCGGCACGCTCCAGCCCAATGCGCTGGTCATCCGGCTGCAACCGCAGGAATATGTGCGCCTGCTCGTCATGGCGAAGGAGCCGGGGCTGGACCGCGAGGGGGTTCGACTGCGCGAAGTGCCGCTCGACCTGTCGCTCGACACTGAATTTGCAGGCACAAGGCGGCGCATCGCCTATGAACGGTTGCTGCTCGATCTGATCGACGGCGACCCGACTTTGTTCGTGCGCCGTGACGAGGTGGAGGCGCAGTGGCGCTGGATCGACCAGATCCGCCGCGGGTGGGAAGCCAATGGCATGAAGCCCAAACCCTATACCGCGGGCAGCTGGGGCCCCTCTGCGGCGATCGCGCTGACCGAGCGCGATGGGGTAAGCTGGCACGACGAGTAAGCCCCGACGACGGACGATCAACCGCGCCCATATGCCGAGGCGCGCAACAGGACGAGAGCATGACCGAGATCGAATGGTGGGATTATGACAGCGCCGACGAAATGGCAGAGGCCGTGGCGGGCGACGCTGGCTTCATCATCGAATCGGCGATTGATGCACGCGGCGCGGCCGTGATCGCGCTCCCCGGCGGCAAGACGCCGCTTGCGATTTACGACAAGCTCGCCGCCGCCAAGCTCGACTGGAAACGCGTGACGATCCTGCCCACCGATGACCGGCTGGTACCGATGGGCGATCCGATGTCCAACATCACCGCGATTGCAAAGGTGTTCCTGCCCAAGGGGGTGCGCGTGCTCCCCATCACCAGCGAGGCGGCCAGTGATTACAAGGCGGCAGGGCGCGCGGCGGACGCGCGGTTGCAGGATGTCCACTGGCCGCTCGACTTGTGCGTGCTGGGCGTGGGGGCCGATGGGCACACCGCCTCGATCTTTCCCGGCCCCGATTTCGATGAAGCGGTGAACGGCCCGAAGGAACGGCGCGCGGTTGGCGTGATGCCCGGCGACCTGCCCGCCGAGGCGCCGGTTGCGCGCGTCACCCTGACCCGCCAGGCGATTGTCGCCAGCCGCGCGGTCATGCTGGCCGTAACCGGTCAGGCGAAACGCGACGTGATCGAGCGCGCGATCAAGGACGGGCCAATGTCCCCCTATCCGATTGGCCGGGTGTTGGCCGATGTCGAGTTGCCGATCGACATTCACTGGAGCGCGTAAATGACTCTCAACGCCGAGATTGCTGCGGTTACCGACCGGATCATCGAACGGTCAAAACCGGGTCGCGCCGCCTATCTCGCGCTGATCGACCGTGAGCGTGACGGGGGGGCGCGGCGCCCGATGCTTGGCTGCGCCAATCTCGCGCATGGCTATGCCGGGACGGAGGAGGACCGTGATACGATGAGGGCGGGCCGTGCGATGAACATCGGCATCGTCACCGCTTACAACGATATGCTCAGCGCCCATGCGACCTATTACCGATACCCTGAACAGATGAAGATCTGGGCCCGCGAAGTCGGCGCCACCGCGCAAGTGGCCGGCGGCGTGCCCGCAATGTGCGACGGCGTGACGCAGGGTTTTGAGGGCATGGAGCTATCGCTGTTCAGCCGCGACACAATCGCGCTGTCGACCGCGATTGCGCTGAGCCATGGCATGTTCGAGGGGGCCGCCCTGCTCGGCATTTGCGACAAGATCGTGCCGGGGCTGTTAATGGGCGCTTTGCGCTTTGGGCATTTGCCGATGATCCTGATCCCCGGCGGACCAATGCGGTCGGGCATATCAAATAAGGAGAAGGCCCGTACCCGCGAGCTCTATGCCGAGGGCAAGGCGACCCGCGACGAATTGCTCGATTCCGAAATCGCGGCTTATCATTCAAAGGGCACCTGCACCTTTTACGGTACCGCCAATTCCAATCAGATGATGATGGAGATGATGGGGCTGCACATCCCCGGCGCCGCCTTCATCAACCCCGGCACCAAGCTACGGCAGGAACTGACCCGCGCCGCGGTCCACCGCATCGCGCAGATCGGCTGGGACGGCGATGATTACCGGCCAATCGGCCGCTGCGTCGATGAACGCGCGATCGTCAACGCAGCGATTGGCCTGCTCGCGACAGGCGGCTCGACTAATCACCTCATCCACCTGCCCGCGATCGCGGCGTGCGCGGGCATCACCATCGACTGGGACGATTTCGACCGGCTGTCACGCGTGGTCCCGCTCGTCGCGCGCGTTTATCCCAATGGATCGGCCGATGTGAACCAGTTTGAGGACGCCGGCGGGCTTGGCTATGTCATCCGCGAACTGCTGAGTGAGGGGCTGCTCCACCGCGATCTGATGACGGTCGCGGGCGAAGACATGTCGGCCTATGGGGTACGCGCGACGCTGGCGGATGATGCGATTGCGTGGCGCGATCCGGGTGCAAGCGGCGACGACACTATTTTGAAGCCTGCTGCGGCACCCTTTGCCACTGAGGGAGGGTTTCGGATCCTTTCCGGCAATCTTGGCCGGGCGTGCGTCAAGGTATCCGCAGTCGAGCGTGACCGCTGGACCATCGAAGCTCCTGCCCGCGTTTTCGACGATCAGGCCGCGGTGCAAGCCGCGTTCAAGGCAGGTGAACTCGACCGTGACGTCATCGTCGTCGTCCGGTTTCAGGGGCCACGCGCAAACGGGATGCCCGAATTGCACAAGCTCACGCCACCGCTGGGCGTGCTCCAGAACCGGGGGTTCCGGGTCGCGCTCGTCACCGATGGCCGCATGTCGGGGGCATCGGGCAAAGTCCCCTGCGCGATCCACGCCAGCCCCGAAGCGCTGGGCGGAGGCCCGCTTGCCCGCGTGCGCGACGGCGATGTTATCCGCATGTGTGCGGTGACGGGCGCGCTTGAAGCAATGGTCGACGCCGCCGAATGGGCCGCGCGCGAGACCGTGCAGGCGCCGCCCGCTGCAATCGGCACCGGACGCGAGCTGTTTTCGCTATTCCGCCAAAGCGCGAACAATGCGGAACAGGGTGGTTCTGCCCTGCTGGCGGCGATGGGCGCATGAGGCGGCTCGTCGCGGTCGATATCGGCGGCACCCACGCCCGCTTTGCGCTTGCCGAAGTGGCGGGGGGGCGCGTGGTTTCGCTCGCCGATCCGGTGACGCTGAAGACCGCCGAACATGCCAGCCTGCAAACCGCGTGGGAAGCGTTTGGCGCGCAGGTCGGCCCGCTTCCCCGTGCGGCGGCAATTGCGGTTGCCTCCCCCGTGGGGGGCGAACTGATCAAGCTGACCAACAACCCCTGGGTCATCCGCCCCGCGCTGGTGAAGGAGCGGCTGAGCGTCGATGACTATGTCCTGATCAACGATTTCGGTGCGGTCGGCCATGCCGTAGCGCAAGTCGATGAGGCGATGTTCGCGCCGATTACCGGCCCTGATGTGCCGCTGCCCACGCGCGGGGTCATCACCGTGTGCGGCCCCGGCACCGGGCTTGGCGTGGCACAGGTGTTGCGGACCGCTGCGGGCTATCATGTGCTGGAGACGGAGGGCGGCCACACTGATTTCGCCCCGCTCGACAGTATTGAGGATGCGCTGCTGCGCCGGTTGCGGACCGATCATGGCCGGGTGTCGGCTGAGCGCGTCGTCGCTGGCCCCGGCATTGTCGGCATTCACCGCACGCTTGCCGAAATCGAAAAGCGCGACGATCCGCAGCTGGACGACACGGCAATCTGGACCCGCGCGCTGGAGGGGAGCGACAGCCTGGCGCTGGCAGCACTCGACCGTTTTTGCCTCAGCCTGGGCGCGGTGGCGGGCGATCTCGCGCTCGCGCACGGGGCAAAGGGCGTAGTGATTGCGGGCGGGCTGGGCCTGCGGCTGAAGGATCACCTCGCCCGATCGGGCTTTGGCGAGCGCTTTGCCGCCAAGGGCCGGTTTCGCAGCATGATGGAACAGGTGCCCGTCAAGCTCATCACTCATCCCCAACCCGGCCTGTTCGGTGCCGCCGCCGCCTTTGCTCAGGAATTTGCCCAATGACCGATGTTGCCGAAATCATGACGACCAGCCCGGTGATCCCGGTGCTGGTGATCGACGATGCCGCGACCGCCCGCCCGCTGGCGGAAGCGTTGGTAGCAGGGGGCTTGCGCGTGCTCGAAGTGACGCTGCGCACGCCCGCCGCGCTCGACGCGATCCGCGCGATGAAGGGCGTGCCGGGGGCGATTGTGGGTGCGGGCACCGTCACGACCGCGGGTCATTTTGCCGCCGCGCATGATGCGGGCGCGGCGTTCATTGTATCGCCGGGGCTGACCGAGCGGCTGGCCGCCCCCGTCATCGACAGCGGCATCCCTTTCCTCCCCGGCGTGGCGACGGCGGGCGACATCATGCGCGGGCTGGACCTGGGCCTGACTCATTTCAAATTCTTCCCTGCGGAGCCGAGCGGCGGGCTGAAAGCGCTAAAGGCGCTCGCTGCCCCGTTTTATCAGTGCCGCTTCTGCCCGACCGGTGGGATCACCGCAGCGACCGCGCCCGACTGGCTGGGCTTTGAGCCAGTGTTATGCATTGGGGGGAGCTGGGTAACGCCGAAGGGCGCGACCATGGCCGAAGTGGAGGAACTGGCGCGAGCGGCAAGCACCCTGCGCCCCTAAATCCCCCGCCCTAAATCCCACGTTCCGCGCGAAGCGCGCGCCATTTGCGCACATTGGCGTTATGCTGCTCAAGCGTATCGGCAAAGGCGTGCCCGCCACTGCCATCCGCCACGAAATACAGCGCACGGCTGTCGGCCGGGTCGAGCACCGCGTCGATACTGGCGCGCCCCGGATTACAGATCGGACCGGCCGGAAGCCCGGTCATCGCATAGGTATTATAGGCATTTTTTGCGCGAAGTTCCGACAACAGGATGCGGCGGCCAAGCGGCTTGCCGCGCGTGATCGGGTAAATCGTCGTCGGGTCGGCCTGGAGCATGATGCCCTGTTTCAACCGGTTGGAATAGACCGCCGCGACCAGCCGCCGCTCGCTCGGTTTGCCGGTCTCTTTCTCGACGATCGACGCAAGGATCAGCGCTTCCTCAGGCGTTTTTACCGCAATACCGGGTTTGCGCTGCGCCCAGGCGGCGGCGAGGTAATTGGTCATTGCGTCCCGCATCCGCCCGACGATGGCGGCGCGATCATCGCCGCGCTCAAAGCTGTAGCTGTCGGGGAGCAGCGATCCCTCCGCCGGGACTGCGATAGTGCCGGTCAACTCCGCCATCCCATCGAGCCGTTCCTTCACCAGCACGGCCGGCCACCCCTCTGGCACGGTGATGAACCGTTGCAGCGTGCGCCCGCCCTGGAGCAGCTTCAGTATGTCGGCGGCGCTGGCGCGCGCGGGGATGCGGAATTCGCCCACTTTAATCGGCGCACTGCTGCCCAGGACGCGCGCATAGAGTTTGAAGCGATCGGCTGAATAAATCGCGCCAGCCTTCTCAAGCTGCGTCGCCGTCTGCGCAAGCGAGGCGCCGTCACGCACGTCAAACCGGATCGCCGCCGCCAACGGCCCGCGCCCACGCCATTCCTGCGCAACCAGCCCGGCGCCCGCGCCCACCGCCAGCAGGACAAGCAGCGCGATCCGCCAAAACCAGCGCCCCGATTTACGTGCCCGCCGCGCCGCCACTGCCCCCGACCCGCCCCTTTACCTACTCGAACGCCTTCATGACCAGGCTGGCATTGGTGCCGCCAAAGCCAAAGGAATTGTTGAGCACGGCCTTGACCTGCCGCTCCTTGGCGACGAGCGGCACCAGATCGACACCCTCCGCGCCTTCATCCGGGTCGTGCAGGTTGAGCGTTGGCGGCACAATCTGATCGCGCATCGCCAGGATACAGAAAATGCTCTCCACCGCCCCCGCGCCGCCGAGCAAATGTCCAATCGCCGATTTGGTCGAGCTCATCGACAAGGTGCCGATCGCATTCCCGAACAGCCGCCGCACTGCGCCAAGCTCGATCAGGTCGGCCATCGTCGACGTGCCATGCGCGTTGATATAGTCGATATCGCCGAGCGAAAGCCCGGACCGCTTCATTGCCATTTCCATCGAGCGATAAGCGCCCCAACCCTCCGGCTCGGGCGCGGTGACGTGATAGGCATCGCCAGACAGGCCATAACCGACGACCTCGGCATAGATTTTCGCGCCGCGCCGCTTGGCGTGCTCCAACTCCTCCAGCACGAGCACGCCCGCGCCCTCGCCCATGACAAAGCCGTCGCGATTCTTGTCATACGGGCGGCTACCCGCCTCAGGCGTGTCGTTATAGGCGGTCGCGAGCGCGCGCGCCTGCGCAAAGCCCGCGATACCGATCGGGCAAATTGCCCCTTCCGCACCGCCGGCCAGCATGATGTCGGCGTCATCAAACTGGATCATGCGCGCGGCATCGCCAATCGAATGCGCGCCCGTCGAACAGGCGGTCACCACCGCATGATTGGGGCCCATCAACCCGTATTTGATCTGCACTTGCCCCGAAATCAGATTGATGAGGCGGCCATGCACGAAATGCGGCGACACCCGGCGGGGGCCCCGCTCGTGCAGCACGATTGATTCACTCTCAATCCCCGGCAGGCCGCCAATCCCGGCGCCGATCGAGCAACCGGCGCGCAGCCGCTCTTCCTCGGACATGTCGGTCAGCCCGGCATCCTCCAGCGCCTGGCTGGCGGCGTCGATGCCGTAGATGATGAAGGGGTCGACCTGGCGCTGCACCTTATGATCGACGCGGCGGCCGGGATCAAAGCCGTAAGGGTGGTCGGCAGGCTTTACCTCGCAAGCGATCCGGCAGGCATAGTCCGACGCATCGAATCGCGTGATCACACCGGCGCCCGATTTTGCCGCCAGAATATTGGACCAGGCGGTTTCCACATCCGCGCCGAGCGGCGTGACAAGGCCCAGACCGGTGACGACAACACGACGCATGGCGCTATCCTTCTTTCTGCACTACCAATACCGAAACGGCCCCCGGCCCCGGCCATCGAGCCTGGGACTGGAAGCCGCTCGTGCTTCGTTGGACCGAAACCGGATCGTTTACTGTCTGTTGCGCGCTGGCCGAGCGCCAGCCGCCGCCTTCAGCCCTGATGCTCGTCAATATAGCTGATCGCATCCTTGACAGTGCCGATCTTTTCGGCGGCATCATCGGGGATTTCGACGCCGAATTCTTCTTCAAACGCCATCACCAGCTCCACGATGTCGAGGCTGTCAGCGCCCAGATCGTCGATGAAGCTTGCATCCTCGGTCACCTTTTCGGCTTCGACGCCGAGATGCTCGACGACGATCTTTTTAACGCGATCGGCGGTCTCGCTCATGCTTTCATTCCTCTTCAATATGCCGTGAGTGACTGATGACCGCACGTAGAACGGTGGTCGGGCGCTGACAAGAGGCGAAGATGACGCGATCCGCATCGCCAGCCTGTCCGATCACAGCATTGCCATCCCGCCATTCACATGCACCGTCTGCCCGGTGACATAGGCCGCCTCGCGGCTGGCGAGATAGACCACAGCGGCTGCAACATCATCCCCTGACCCCAAGCCGCCCGCCGGAATCCGGGCAAGCAGGCTGGCACGCTGCGCCTCGGGCAGGGCATCGGTCATCGCACTTGCAATAAAGCCGGGAGCCACACAATTGACGGTGATGCTGCGGCTCGCAAGTTCCTGCGCGAGTGCCTTCGACATGCCGACCAGCCCGGCTTTTGACGCGGCATAATTGGCCTGCCCGGGGTTGCCAGTTGCGCCAACCACGGACGTAATTGAGACGATCCGGCCAAAACGCGCCTTCATCATCGGGCGAACGGCTGCGCGGGCCAGGCGAAACGCGGCCTCAAGATTGACGCGGATCACCTGATCCCATTCCTCATCCTTCATCCGCATCGCCAGATTGTCGCGAGTGACGCCGGCATTGTTGATGAGGATATCCAACCGCCCGCCCAGCGCCCCCACCGCCGCTGGCACTAGCGCATCCACGGCGGCGCCATCGGCAAGGTCGCACGGCAGCGCGACATGATCGCCGCCCAGCGTGTCGCAAAACGCCGCCAGCTTGTCGGCATTGGACCCCGACACGGCGAGCCGCGCCCGTTGCCCCGCCAGCGCGCGCGCAATCGCGGAACCAATCCCGCCAGATGCGCCCGTCACCAGCGCGGTCATGCCCGACAGATCAAACATGATATCCCCTTCCTCAAAGTGATTTTGCAAACGCCTCGATATCGGCCATCGACACGATGCTGTTCGTTTCTGCCTCGACCGTGCGCTTGTTCATGGGGCCGAGAACTTTCGCGCCGAATTCGACGAACTGCGCCACGCCCGCGTCGGCCATCGCGATCACCGACTCGCGCCACCGCACCATGCCTGTCACCTGATCGACCAGCCGGGCGCGGATCATATCGGGATCGGCAATCGGCGCCGCGAGGACATTGGCGTAAAGCGGCACCAGCGGCGCGCTGAGTTGCGCCTGCGCCAAAGCATCGGCCATCGCGTCGGCGGCGGGCTGCATCAGCGGGCAGTGGAACGGCGCCGATACCGGTAGCAGCATCGCTTTCTTGACCCCGTGCTCGCGGCAAATCGCCACCGCACGCTCGATCGCACCCTTGTGCCCCGACAGCACGACCTGCCCGACCGCGTTGTCATTGGCGATGGCGCATACCTCGCCCTCGGCCGCGGCTCCTGCGATCGCCAGCGCCTGATCAAGCGTTGCGCCCAGCAATGCCGCCATCGCGCCGACCCCGGGGGGCACCGCCGCCTGCATCGCCCGCCCGCGCAGCCGCAGCAGCCGTGCAGTGGTAGCCAGATCAAGCGCACCCGCGGCGCACAACGCGCTATACTCACCCAGCGAGTGACCCGCGACAAACGCGGCGGTATCGGCAAGGCGCACACCGCCTTCGCGTTCGAGCACCCGCAGCGTCGCAATCGCATTCGCCATGATCGCGGGCTGCGCATTTTCGGTCAGCGTCAGCGCATCCTCCGGCCCGTCGCGCATCAGGCGGATCAGATTGTCGCCAAGCGCGTCATCGACCTCCTGAAAAACCTCGCGCGCGACTGAACTTGCCTCGGCAAGGGCGGCACCCATACCCACGGCCTGACTGCCCTGGCCTGGAAAAATAAATGCGCGCATGACCCCTCCCAAACGTGAAACCGGGCCATGGCCTAGAAACCAATGCGGGCAATGGCAAGCACGCTTGCTTTTCGCACCAGTTCCGCTAATGAGCCGCGCTCCGGTCTCGACCGGCACATGATAGACGATAGCCGGAGGGGCCCTCGCGCGGTGCGATGTGGTCAGCAATCGGCCAAGATGAAGGACAAGACATGGCTCTATACGAGCATGTGTTCCTTGCGCGCCAGGATCTGGCACAGGCGCAAGTGGACGCGCTGGCGGAAGCTGCGACCAAGATCGTTGAGGACAATGCGGGCAAGGTCGTCAAGACCGAGACCTGGGGCCTGCGCAGCCTCGCCTACAAGATCGCCAAAAACCGCAAGGCGCATTATGTGATGCTTGAGATCGACGCGCCGGCGGGCGTTGTCGCCGAGCTGGAGCGCCAGACCCAGATCAACGAAGACGTCATCCGCTATATGACCGTGAAGGTCGACGCGCTTGAATCCGGCCCCAGCGTGATGATGCGCAAGGGCGATCGTGGTGGTGACCGCCCCGACCGTGGTGGCGATCGTGATGGCCGCCGTGGCGGCGATCGCGGTGACCGGCCCGATCGTGGGGATCGTCCGCGTCGTGATTTCGACGGCGAATAAGGAGTTATAGACAATGGCACGCCCCTTTTTCCGCCGCCGCAAGAGCTGCCCCTTCTCTGCGAAGGATGCGCCCCGGATTGATTACAAGGACGTTCGTTTGCTGCAGGGCTTTGTGTCCGAACGCGGCAAAATCGTCCCG
>PNLG01000291.1 GCA_013822915.1 Sphingomonas sp.
AAATAGAAACGGGCCGGCTCATCGCCGGCCCGTTTTGCGTTGGTGGCTACCACCACGAAGAGTAGTAGACGATCAGCCCGTCGGCCATGGCCTCGCGGGCCTTGGCGATGAAGCGTAGGTCGTCCTCGACTTCGGAGCCGTCGCTCTCGCCGAAGAAGAAGCCTGATGTCGGCGGCAGGTTTCCGACCCGGATGTCAGCTTCGAGCCGATCAAGGTTTTCGGCTGTGAGCAGGAGATTGACGCAGTTGAAAGATGCTCCCTCGCCGCCTTTCTCGCGGTAGAGGCGTTCCATCCATCCGTGCAGGTTTGGATGCTTGCGCCAGTAGTGCAGCTCGCCGTAGTGCTCGACTTCGAAGTCGACCGGCGATGCCGGAGCGGCATCAATCGTGTGAGCGAACATATCCAGTCCCATTTTTCTTTCCTTTCGTTCGTTGTTGATCGTCCCGAAGGACGCGGACGAAAGGCCGGGCGGCATGGGCTGAAGGCGTCATGGTCAACACGGCTCGCCCCTGGCGGGGTGGTGCGGGCAGACCATTGACGGCAAAGCGCCGTCCGGCAGGACAGCGGATCTCCGAGGGTCAATACGAACGAAAGGGTGAGGACGATGAAAGCCGAGCCACCGTACTGAGCCCGGCGGTCGATCATTGGAGAGCTGGCGCAACCGCACGATGACCGACCTGCTTCCAGTGCCGCGTCACCATGCGGCGGCTGGATCGGCCCAACGTCATCTACGACATCCTGCTCAAGGGGAGCGCCGAGGCGACGATCACCATCGCTGCCGTTTAGTGCCGGGCGGCGGGCTGTCGCCGGATGGCACGCGATGGATCGCTTGCCGTGGGAACTTCTTCCTGCCGGTGCGGGTGCCCTCCCGCCTGTTTCGGCGCCTCGTTATCGTGATGCTGATGACAAATCACAACGCCGGCAAGCTCCGCTTCTTCGGCGCGCATGCCGCACTTGCCGAAGCCGCAGCTTCGCCGCGTTCCTTAGCCCCCTCCAGCGCAGCGAGCGGGTGGTCTATGCCAAGCCACCGTTCGGCGGGCCCGAGGCCGTGCTCGCATATCTGTCGCGCTACACGCAGCGCTTCGCTCGAACCCGCGCCTGGTCGCCGCCGACGCGGCAATGGTCACGTTCAAATACAAGGACTACCGCGCCGATGGCCTCGCGCGCTTCAAGGTCATGACGCTCGACACGGGTGAGTTCATCCGCCGGTTCTGATCCACGTCCTGCCCAAGGGCTTCCAACGCATCCGCCACTACGGACGTCTCGCCAACGGCCAACGTGCAGACAACATCGCCGGGGCCCGCGAGTTGCTCGCGGTGCCGCCGCCGATTGCCGACCCCGCGCCCGGCGACATCGACGGTCATGCTCAACGGCTTCACCCACGCCCCTGCCCGTGCTGCGGTGGCCGGATGCTCATCATCAAGGTCTTTGCACGGGGATGAGAGCCGCGCCACCGGCCGACGCCCGCCGCGATCCGGATCGACACGTCATGAACGAGAGCATCCTCGCCTCCGACTGTACCGATCATCCCTGCCGAGCCGCCGCCGGTCGTAACTGGCACCGTCACCGATGGTCGGAAATGCGCGCCGATCTTTTGCGGCGATCACCAGCACCTGCGCCAACTGCAAATCCCGGAGAGATTGCGGCACCGCGGCAGGCAAACTCCCGCGACTTCGTGCCTGGGCGCTTCTCCGACGTCGGCGAGGCACGCGGCAGCGCCATTATGCCACCTCCGAGAAAGCTGCACCGAAGCAGCAGTCGGATCTGAACCTGAACGAGACCTCCGTAGTTCGGATAACGCGGGAGAATGGGACATTACGTGGAGGAACTGATGAAGCCGCTGTTGGCAACGGGTGCCTGTTCCGAAGATGCAGCTGGCTCTGACCGACCTCTCGACACATTTTTTAATGCGTCTCTTGGGGTCAGTTTGTGAGCCTTTGCAGCGCGATCCAGGCGCACAGTTCCGCAACCTGTTGTATGGCGCCAAGCACGTCGCCGGTTTGCCCACCGATCTGGCGCATCGCCAGCCGCGCCATCAGCCACAAAATGATAATTTCCAGAATGACGAGCCCCAGAGTCGCCTGGGGCCCAAGCAACAGCGCAACGGCGACGATTCCGATCGCGAGTGCAACGGCCGCTCGTACGAATGTTCCGCCGCCGGCATCATGACCCAGACCGTCACTGCGGGCGGCGGGAAGCAACAGTAGGATCGTCGGCAGGCCGGCCCGACTCGCGATCGCGATGGCCACAACCGCTGATGTTGTAAGATGCAGGTCCTGGACCGCAAGCGCGGCCATGGCCGACCAGCGCAGCCCGAGTGCCAGCAGCAATGCCAGCGTGCCAAAGGTACCAATCCGGCTATCGCGCATGATCTCCAACTTGTGGTCGCGATCGCGTCCGCCGCTAAAACCATCGGCGGTATCGGCGAGACCATCCTCGTGCAGCCCGCCCGTTGCTACGACACCGGCTGCCAGCGCAAGCCCAGTCGCGATGGCCGGCGTTAGCCCAAGCCACACTGCGGTCGAGAGTACCAACGCCATGCTGGCGCCGACGACAAGGCCGGCCAGCGGAAAGGCCCAGCTTGCAGCCGCCATGGCCGGCACCGGTTCGTTTATCCGGCCCGCTGGCAGTCGCGTCATCAGCATGATGGCCAGCTGTGCCTCCGCCAGTCGGGCGCACAGAACGTGCCGGATACTGATCATGTGGTTGCAACCCCCGCCTCGGCAAAGGTTGCCATTCCATTGTGACAGGCGAGCGCCGCGCGAACGATGCTCAGCGCCAACGCGGCACCCGAGCCCTCACCCAGCCGCATGTCGAGGTCCAGGATCGGGCGCTTGCGCAGAACAGAAAGCAGACGGCGGTGACCGGGTTCCCTGCTGGCGTGGCCGACGAGGCAATGGTCAAGGAGGCGATCGTCAACGGCATGCAATACGGCCGCTGCCGCGGTGCAGATAAACCCGTCCAGGATCACGGGAATTCGGGCCGTGCGCGCTGCCAGGATTGCACCACAGAGCGCGGCCTGCTCGCGGCCGCCAAGCGCAGTAAGCATCGCCACCGCGTCGAGCCCGCGATGTCGCGCCAATCCCTTCTCGATGGCTGCAAGTTTGCGCGCAATGCCATCTGCATCCGACCCGGTCCCGGGGCCGACCCAACCGGCAACCGGGCCGCCAAACAATGCAGCACAAAGTGCCGCTGCAACGGTGGAGTTACCGATCCCCATTTCGCCGAGGATCAGAATATCGGCTTCCATGTCGACAGCCGCAGCACCTCGATTGAGCGCCTCCAGGCATTCGGCATCCGACATCGCCGGTTGTTCGGTGAAGTCGGCGGTCGGGCAGTCGAGGTCAAGCGGAATGACCGACAGATCAGCCCCCGAGATGCTGCACAGCTGATTGATGGCCGCGCCGCCGGCCTCAAAAGTCGCCACCATTTGCGCGGTAGCGGCCTGGGGATAAGGGTTGACGCCTTGCGCGCAGATCCCGTGGTTGCCGGCAAAGACCAGGGCTTGCGCGCGCACAATCTCGGGGCGTGGGGTGGCGCGCCAACCAGCCATGAACAAGGCAAGTTCTTCCAAGCGGCCGAGCGATCCCGGCGGCTTAATCAAGCTATCCTGCCGTGCACGGGCGTCGGCTATGGCGCTCGGATCGGCGACAGGCAATCTGTCGGCCAGCGCGGCGATCGCGCGCAAGCCGCTCAGGGGGAACGGGTTAGGGAACAGACTGGCGGACATTCACTTGACCTTCAAAGGCAGGCCCGCAACGGCGAAGATGACTTCATCCGCCACCGCGGCAACCCATTGGTTCAGCAATCCCGCGGCGTCGCGGAATTCTCGCGCCAACGAATTGTCTGGTACGACGCCGGCGCCCACTTCGTTCGTCACGATGATCACCGGATCGACCTGCACAGGCAGAGCCGCCACAAGGGCACGGCCGGCGATGCGCCAGTCGTGTCCGCCAAGCATTAGGTTCGTCAACCAAAGCGTCAGGCAGTCAACCAGCCGAGGCCCCCGACCGTCGGTCGCGACCAACGCTCCGGTGAGGTCAAGCGGCTCAGCGTGGGTGCTCCATGCCTGGCTACGCCGCGCCTCGTGCGCAGCTATTCGGGACGCCATCTCGGCATCGTGCGCTTCGGCCGTGGCGATATAGATCGCATTTGGATAGCTCGCACTGGGTGCCAGCCCTAGTGCTCGTGCCTCGGCGATGGCGCTCTTTCCCGAACGGGCGCCGCCGGTGATCAGAATTGTCTTGCCCATCGTCCCTCTTGTAAGTTGCGTGATCACAAAGCAGAAACGGCCAAACGGCGAAAGGATAAAGGTGACTTTGGCGGATACGACAACAGAGTTGCTTCTCATCCGGCACGCGCCCGCGCTCAACGGCGGGCGACTGGCCGGACGTCGCGATGTGGCGGCCGACTGTTCCGATAGGCCGACCTTTGTCGGGCTGCAGGCAGCCATCGGACCCGTGCAGCACAGAATAGTCAGCCCGGCGCTTCGTTGCATGCAAACCGCTGCCGCCCTATGGCCCGGCACGCCTGTACCGGAAACCGACGTGCGCTTATGGGAGCAGGATTTCGGGGACTGGGAAGGCGTTGCGCTTGCCGCGATGCCCGATCTCGGTCCTTTGGCTCCCGAAGCGTTGGCGGCACACCGCCCACCAAACGGCGAAAGTTTTGTCGACCTATGCTCACGCTCCCGCCCAGCGTTCCAGGAACTGGCCACGCGCGGCGGCCGCATCGCGGTTGTCGCCCACGCCGGGACGGTGCGCGCGGCGTTGGCAATGGTGCAGCAGTCCCCAGGCGCCGCACTGGCCTTTCAGATTGCGCCATTGTCGCTCACCCTCATCACGACGCCGGACGGCGTTGGCTGGTCGATCGGCCGAGTGAACTGGACTGCATCGGGTGCCGACCGATGAGGATGGCCGTGGCGATGTTGGTGGCGTTGACGATCGATGCCGTAATAGGATGGCCGCAAGCGCTCTATGCCCGGATTGGGCACCCGGTCACTTGGATCGGTGCGATCATCGCCGCGTTGGATCGGCATATCAATCGCGAGGCGTCGTCCGACCTCGTGCGGCGGTTCGCTGGTATCCTCGCAACATTGTGTGTGATCGGGCTCGCCATTGGTGTGGGAGTCGGCCTCACCGCGCTGTTGCCGAGGGGATGGATTGGGATCGTTTTGACCGGATTGCTGGCTTGGCCGCTCGTTGCGGTGCGATCGATGCATAACCACGTCGACGCGGTGGCGCGCCCACTCATTGCCGGTGATTTGACGGCTGCCCGGCTGGCAGTCTCGATGATCGTCGGACGCGATCCGGACCGGCTGGATGAGGCGGGCGTCGCACGGGCGGCTTTGGAAAGCCTAGCTGAGAACACTTCAGACGGTATCGTGGCGCCTTTGGTTTGGGGTGCGCTTTTTGGCTTGCCCGGAATTGTCGGCTACAAGGCGATCAACACACTCGACTCCATGATCGGCCATCGCACCGTCAGGCACGAGGCATTCGGCTGGGCTTCCGCCCGGATCGACGATCTGGCGAACCTCATTCCTGCGCGCCTCACAGGACTAGTGTTCGCACTGGCTTCAGACCGCCCTCGGCTGGCGATCTCAACCATGTTGCGGGACGCGCATCAGCACCGTTCACCCAACGCGGGCTGGCCGGAGGCAGCCATGGCGGGTGCGCTCGGCGTGCGCCTGTCGGGGCCGCGCGCCTACGGCGACAAGGTTTCGGCGGAGCCTTGGTTGAACGGCGCGGCGCCGGACCCTGTTGCTCGCGATATCGCGCGAGGGCTTGCGATCTACCGGCGCGCGATGGTCGCAATTGCGATTGTGCTGCTGCTATTGGCGATCGTGTAGGGGCACCGGCATGGATAATCAGTCTCGCGACAATCGCGTCCGCGACCATGGTGGCAACATCGACATGGCAATGGCCCGGTACGGCGGGATAGCGTCCGATTGGATCGACCTGTCGACGGGGATCAATCGCGTGGCCTACCCGATCCCTGCGTTGCCGCCGGAAGCCTGGACCACGCTCCCGACCCGCGCCGCACAAGCGCTTTTGTTGCAGGCTGCTCGTGCCGCCTATCGAACGGATGCGTCGATCGTAGCGGTCGCGGGAGCACAAGCGGCGATCCAGATGCTGCCGCGGCTCGGCCGTCCTGGGCGCGCCCGCGTCCTGGCTCCCACCTATAACGAGCACGCTGCTGGTCTGCGCTCAGCCGGTTGGACCGTTAATGAGGTCGGCAGCCTCGCCGCGCTCGAAGGTGCCGATCTCGCGGTGGTGGTGAACCCCAACAACCCCGACGGCCAAGCCCATGCGCCGACGGCCATCATGCAGTTGGCCGGAAAGGTTGGCTGGCTGGTGGTCGATGAAAGTTTTGCCGACCCGATACCTTCGCTTTCAATTGCACCGATGGTCGGGCAGCCAGGGTTGTTCGTGCTGCGCTCATTCGGCAAGTTTTATGGCCTCGCCGGCTTGCGGCTCGGTTTCGTGCTGGGATCGCCTGGCGAGATTGCGAAGCTGGCTGAAATGGCCGGACCCTGGCCGGTCGCGGGTCCGGCGCTCGCCGTGGGGACAATGGCTCTCTCCGACCGAGCATGGGCCGAAGCGACGGTGGCGCGACTGGCGTCAGAGACCCGCGAGATCGACGCGATCGCGGCAACGGCTGGCTGGCAGCTGGTTGGCGGCACCGCACTGTTCCGGCTCTATGACACGCCGGATGCCAGCTCGGCGCAGAAGACGCTCGCACGCGGCCGGATCTGGTCTCGCATATTTCCAAAACCGTTGCCGCAATCGGGTCGTTGGCTTCGCCTGGGCTTGCCGGGGACAGCCACCGAGTGGAACCGACTGGCCCGTGCGCTGGAAGGGCAATGACATGCATTTTGACGCGACTGATGCGGCGGCGCTGCTTCGAATTCTGCGCTGGCGGCGCGATGTCCGCCATTTCCGGCCGGATCCGGTGGATGACGGGGTGCTCGAGCGCTTGCGCCAGGCGATGGACTTTGCCCCTTCGGTCGGGAATGCGCGGCCCTGGCGGGTGCTGCGGGTAACGGACCAGGCCTTGCGCGCAGCGGTTCGCGCTGACTTCCAGCGTTGCAACAGCCAAGCGGCAGCCGACTATGCGGCCAACAAGCAAGCGGACTACGTAGAGCTGAAGCTGGCTGGCCTCGACATCGCACCTGTGCAGCTGGCGATCTTCACGGTGGCCGATCCGGCCGAGGGTCACGGTCTCGGCCGCCAAACGCTGCCCGACACGCTGCGGCAATCGACAGCCATGGCCATCCATACGCTCTGGCTGGCGGCGCGTGTCGAGAACATCGGCCTCGGCATCGTCTCGATCCTGGACCCAAAGGTTATGGAGCAACTGTTTGAGGTGCCCCAAGGCTGGGTATTTTCAGCCTTTCTGTGCCTCGGTCATGCCGCAGCTACCGATGACACGCCGCTGCTGCATCGCCTGGGGTGGCAGGAAAACGCGGCCACGCAGTGGGAAGAGCGATAAGGGCTGGGCCAGCTTCACGCGGCCAATCAACGCGCGAGCGCGAACAGGCCGGCGATATTGAGATGCGCCTCCAGATGCGCGGCCAGCGCATCGAGCGTGGCCTCGATCCCATCTCCATAGGCGAGTGCGGAGGGCGCAGCGCCGAGTTGTCGGAGAAATGCCTGCCGGAACGCATCGCTTGCAAACAAGCCGTGCATATAGGTCCCTATGATCCGGCCATCGCGCGAGGTCGCCCCCTCAGGCGCGCCCGCCACATGCGCAAAGGGGCGGCTCCGGGCAGGGCCGTCGCTACGGCCGATGTGAATTTCGTAGCCGTCTATCGCCGCGCCGGTCGCGACATGGCTGCCGCTGACGCGGGACAAGCGCTTGTCGCCGGTCATCACGGTTTCCATGTCGAGCAACCCGAGGCCCAGCGTCTCGCCGGCCGGGCCTTCGATCCCGTCCGGATCGCACACGACCCGGCCGAGCATCTGAAAGCCGCCGCAGATGCCCAGCACGCGGCCGCCGCGGCGGACATGGGCGGCAATGTCTATATCCCAGCCTTGGCGACGCAGAAAGTCGAGATCGCCACGCGTTGATTTCGATCCCGGCAGGATGACCAGATCCGTATCGCCCGGAATGACCTGCCCCGGTCCGATCATGGCGAGGCTCAAGCCCGGTTCTTGGCGCAAAGGGTCGAGATCGTCGAAATTGGCAATCCGAGAAAAGGCGAGAGCCGCCACGCGGAATGTCCCGGTGTTGCTGCCCTTTCCGCCCCAGCTTTGTGCGAGATCGAGTGCGTCCTCCGCCGGCACCCGGACAGCATCGGCAAAAAATGGCACTACGCCGAAGCCGGGCCAGCCGGTGCGCGCCGCGATCAGCGCGTAGCCGTCATCGAAGAGCCGGGCATCGCCACGGAATTTGTTGATCACGAAACCCGCGATCATCGCGGCGTCTGCCGGGTCGAGCACGACTTGCGTCCCGACAATCTGCGCGATGACGCCGCCACGGTCGATGTCACCAACCAGAACGACCGGTACATCGGCAGCACGGGCAAATCCCATGTTGGCGATGTCGCCGGCACGCAGATTGACCTCGGCCGGGCTGCCCGCACCTTCGACGATGACGAGATCGCCATGTGCTTTGAGGCGGGCGAAACTCTCCTGCACCGGTGCCATCAGTTTCGGCTTCAGGGCTGCGTAGTCGCGGGCCTTCACCGTGGCCATGCGCTTGCCCTGAACGATCACTTGCGCGCCGGTGTCGGTCTCGGGCTTCAACAGCACCGGGTTCATGTCCGTGTGCGGCTCGAGGCCTGATGCCAGCGCTTGCAAGGCTTGTGCACGACCGATTTCGCCGCCGTCGGCGGTCACGGCAGCGTTGTTCGACATGTTCTGCGGTTTGAACGGCGCGACCCGCAATCCGCGAAGACGCGCTGCCCTGCAGAGCCCCGCCACCAGCAGCGACTTGCCCACATTGGAGCCGGCGCCCTGGATCATCAACGCGCGCATGCAATCAGAACTCCACGCCTGGCTGCGCCTTGATGCCTGAGCGGAACGGGTGCTTCACCAGTGTCATCTCAGTGACGAGGTCGGCGACCGCGATCAATTCATCCTTGGCATTGCGACCGGTCAGCACGACGTGGGTCAGCGGCGGCTTCTCGGTGGTCAGGAAGGCCACCACCTCGGCCACGTCCAGGTAGTCGTAGCGTAGCGCGATGTTGATCTCGTCCAGCAGCACCATGCGGATCTCAGGGTCGCGAATGAGCGCCTTGGCCTTTTCCCAACCCGCTTGCGCGGCAGCGACATCGCGTGCGCGGTCCTGGGTTTCCCAGGTGAAGCCTTCGCCCATTGCATAGAACTGGCAGATATCGGCGAAATGCTGTTCCATCAAGCGGCGCTCGCCAGTGTCCCAGGCGCCTTTGATGAACTGTACGACCGCGCACGGCATCTCGTGAGCGACACAGCGCATGATCATTCCGAAACCCGAAGAGGATTTGCCCTTTCCTGCTCCGGTATGGACGATGATCAGCCCTTTATCGCCTTCCTTGGTGGCCATGATCTTGTCGCGGGCGGCTTTCTTCTTGGCCATCTTGACCGCGTGGAGGGCGTCGTCAGTCGGCCCCGTGTCTGTGGACATGGCGCAATCCTTTGCTTGACAAGAGGTTCCCTTTTCCCCAACTCAGGTGACGTTGGTTCCTGTCTATGACAGGCGAAGAGGGAATGCGAAAGGGGGAGACCCCGAAGCGCTGCCGCCCCCGCGACCGTGACCGGAAAGGTCGCTCCAAGCCACTGGCCGCCTCCATGATCGGAGAGGGCCGGGAAGGTGGAGTGACCGTTGGGGAAACCCTGAATCTGCAAGCCGGGAGACCTGCCAGCACAATGACTGAACGGGCGGACGGGGTGTTCCGCAGCCGGCTGGCATGCCTTTTCCATGTCTTCGGTTGCGACGCATTCGATCCGGCCCTGTTGTATCACGGCATGGGACTCAATCGATGGGCGTTTCGCTGCATGTCTGCATCACGTGCCGGGTCGGCGAACTCGAGGCTGAGGGCACAGTCCGACCCGGCGCTCGGCTGCATGCAGCACTGGTCGCTGCCGCAGGAACATCCGACGTAGCGGTCAAACCCGTCGAATGTCTTTCCGCTTGCTCACAAGGCTGTACGATCGCGCTGAGTGCACCGGGCCGCTGGTCATACATTTATGGCCGCCTCGCCGAGCGCGACGCGCCCGACATTCTGGCCGGTGCAGCCGCTTATGCGCGCTTCCCCCACGGCTTGGTGCCCTGGTGCGAACGACCTCTGATATTCCGCAAGCAGAGCCTCGCCCGCATTCCCCCGATTGGAGACTGAGATGACCGATTTGGCCAAAATTCCCGTCACCATCATCACCGGTTTTCTGGGGGCAGGGAAAACCACGTTGATCCGCCATTTGATGCAGAACCCCAATGGCCGGCGACTGGCGATCCTGGTCAATGAATTCGGCGTCGTCGGCGTCGATGGCGACATCCTGAAGGCGTGTGCGGATGACAGTTGCCCGGTGGAAAACATCGTGGAACTGGCCAATGGCTGCATTTGCTGCACCGTCGCCGACGACTTCATCCCGACGATCGAGGCGTTGATGGCGCTGCCCCGGCGGCCAGATCACATTCTGATCGAAACGTCGGGACTTGCATTGCCGAAACCGTTGCTCAAGGCGTTTGACTGGCCCGCGATCCGGTCGCGGCTCACAGTCGACGGCGTCATCGCCATCGCCGATGCCGAGGCTCTGGCTGCAGGACGTTTTGCGCCGAACGAGGCGGCAATCGAAGCGCAGCGGGCAGCGGACGGCAGTCTCGATCACGAAACACCGTTGTCGGAGGTGTTCGAGGATCAGATCGCCTGCGCCGACATCGTGTTGCTGTCGAAGGCTGACCTTGCCGGTGAGGCAGGCCTTGCCGCAGCCCGTGCCGTCATCGACGCCGAGGCGCCGCGGCGCCTGCCCATGCTGGCCATGACCGACGGCAGAATCGATCCGAAGGTGATCCTCGGGCTCAATGCTGCGGCGGAAAGCGATATCGCCGCACGTCCCTCGCATCACGACGGGGACGACGACCACGAGCACGAGGATTTCGACAGCGTCGTTATCGATCTGCCGGAAGTCACCGATCCCGAAGTGCTTGCCGAAGCAGTCCGCACGCTGGCGCGGGAGCAGTATATCCTGCGGGTGAAGGGCTTTGTGGCCGTCAAGGGCAAGCCGATGCGGTTGCTGGTTCAAGCAGTCGGGCAGCGCGTGCGCAGCCAGTTTGACCGCCCCTGGGCTCAGAGCCCGCGCGTATCGCGGCTGGTGGTGATTGCAGAACGGCATCACATCGACCCGGTTGCCATTCGCGCGACGCTTGTTGCTCCGTCGGGAGCGTGAGCGGCAATGCACGTCATCTTTCGCGAAAGCCACGGACTGGAGGAAACGGAGGCACCTTTCGACCTGGTGCAGACCCCGGCCGATCTGGTGGTTCTGTCCTATTCCGACAGTGATCTCGGCGCATTCGCGGCTGGCTGGCATCGGGCAAAAGGGTCGCTGCCGGCTTTGCGGCTCGCCAATCTGGCGGCGTTGCGGCATCCGCTTTCGATCGACACCTACATCGACAACACGCTGTCCGGCGCCAAGGGGATCCTGATCCGGTTGATCGGCGGCGACAGCTATTGGTCGTATGGGCTTGGCCAAGTGCAGGACCTGGCAGTAAAGCGTGGTATCGCGCTTGCTGTATTGCCGGCGGACGGGCGCGAGGATGCCCGGCTCGACGCGCTCTCCACCTTGCCTGTCTCGACGCTGCGGCGCCTCGCGACGCTGTGCGATACCGGCGGCGCTTTGGCCGCGGAAGCAGCGCTTGCACAATTGGCCCTGGCGGCCGGCCTCTATGCGGGCCCGATCGCAGGCGAAAAGACGGTTCCGGACTGCGGCTGGTACGATCCGTCGCGTGGAGTGGTCCCTGAGCCGCAATCCGGCCAAGAGCCATTGGTGGTGGCGGCCTTTTATCGCTCGTACGTCACAGCCGCCGATACCGGGCCGGTCGATGCACTCATCACTGTGTTTCGCGCGCGTGGGTTTGCGGCAGCGGGGATGTTCGTTCCCTCGCTCAAGGAGCCGAAAGCCGCGGCATGGGCGTGCGAAGCTCTCCGTCGCGTCGCGCCGGCGGCAATTGTGAACGCCACCGCGTTTTCGGCGCGCGGAAGTGATGGCACCTCCCCGCTTGACGTGCCGGGATGCCCGGTGTTTCAGGTGGCGCTGTCAACCGCGCGCCGGCGCGATTGGGCCGCGTCGGGTCGCGGGTTGTCGCCGGCCGATCTTGCCATGCATGTGGTCTTGCCCGAGGTCGATGGCCGGATTTTTGCTGGTGTGGTGAGTTTTAAATCGCCCGGCCGGCGCGATCCGGACCTGGAGTATTCCCGCTTTGCGCATCGCGCGGACGCGGCGCTGGTGCGAGCGGTGGCCGACAGGGTGGCCGGTTGGATGGACCTGGCTGCGATCGCAACAAACGAACGGCGGATCGCGCTGGTGCTGTCGACCTATCCCGGTCGCGTCGACCAGATGGCGCACGCGGTTGGCCTGGATGCCCTGGCCTCGGCCGAGGCGATGCTGAACGATCTGGCGCGCGACGGCTATGCCATCGCTCCCAGCGTGCCGCTCGCGTCAGCGCTGCAGGCCGAGACAGTGTCATTCCCGGTTTGCGAATACCGGGCTGCACTCAGAGATCTACCGCAGCCATTGCAAGCGGCGCTGGTCGAAGCCTGGGGCGCGCCCGCAGACGATCCGGCAGTCAAGAACGGCGCGTTCCACTTTTCAGCGGTCAAGCGGGGAACTGCCCTCGTTGCTCTGCAGCCGGAACGTGGCGAGGTCGCGTCGAGAGGCGCCGAGTATCACGATCTCGCGCGGACTCCACGGCATAGCTACATCGCCTTCTATCTGTGGCTGCGGACGCAAGGCATCCACGCGCTGGTGCATGTCGGCGCGCACGGGACGCTGGAATGGTTGCCTGGAAAATCCGTGGCGCTCGCGGACACGTGCTGGCCTGCGGTACTGACAGGGGCAATGCCGGTTATCTACCCCTTCATCGTCAACGATCCCGGTGAGGCGGCGCAAGCCAAACGTCGCCTTGGCGCCGTGACGCTCGGTCATTTGCCGCCGCCCCAGATCGCCAGCCGGGTGCCTGAGACACTCGAGCGGCTCGAACGCCTGCTGGACGAGTACTCGACCGCCGATGGGCTCGACCCACCACGCCGCGTCCGGCTGATCTCCGCGATCCGAGCCGAGGCGCAAGCCGCCGGGGTCGAGCATGACCTTGGCCTCAGTATCAACGCAACCGCCGCCGAGGCAATCACCCGGATCGACCGTTTCGTTTGCGATATCAAGGAAAGCCAGTTCGGTGACGGACTTCACGTGTTCGGCGCAGGCGAATGCGGAGCGCATGAGCGTACCGGACTGCTAGCGGCGCTCGCCGGCCGGCGGGTCGCGGCCGGGCCTTCGGGCTCGCCTTGGCGAGGCCGATCGGATGTGAAGCCGACGGGGCGCAACCTTTATGCCGTCGATACCCGCGCCGTGCCGTCACGTGCGGCCCACGCCCAAGGCGTCAAGCTCGCAGAGGAATTGTTGCGCCGCCATTTGCAGGATCACGGCGACTGGCCGCGTGGGCTGGTGGTCGATCTATGGGGCTCGGCGACGATGCGCACCGCCGGCGAGGAATTCGCGATGGCATTGCATTTGGCGGGCCTCGCACCGCGCTGGGATCCGGGTTCCGAGCGGGTCTCAGGGTTCGAGGTGGTACCGCTGGCCTTGCTCGGCCGGCCACGCATCGACGTTACGCTGCGGATCTCGGGCTTGTTTCGGGATGTCTTTCCGACCTTGGCACAACTGTTTGAAGCTGGTGCCGCGGCATTGGCCGCGCGTGGCGAAGACCCCGACGAAAATCCCTACGCGGCCGACGTGCCGCATGTGTTCGGCCCGCGTCCCGGGCACTACGGCGTTGGCATGGGCGCTGGCCTCGAAGACTACAGCGCCGAGGGGCGTCACGCGTTGGGCGAAGCGTGGCTCGCCAGTTCGGCATGGGCCTTCGACGCAGCCGGCGCCGCACGACCGGATCGCGCCGGCCTCGAGGCGCGCGTGCTGGCGGCCGACGGCTTCGTGCACGTCCAGGACTTGGGCGAGACCGATGTCCTGCTTGCATCGGACTACGCGGCTCATGAGGGCGGCTTTGCTGCCGCCGTCGCCAAGCTCGGATGCGGTCGTGCTGACCTCTACCATCTGGATTCGTCTCGCCCCGATGCCCCGCGCGCGCGCAGCTTGCCCGAAGAGATCGCACGCGTCGTCCGTGCTCGCGCCGCCAATCCAGAGTGGGCTACTGGCATGATGCGGCACGGGTTTCGTGGTGCAGCCGAGATCACCGCGACGCTCGACAATCTCGCGGCATTTGCGAACCTGACCCGCGCTGTGCCCGGGCATCTGTTCGACCTTTACCATGGTGCGACGCTCGGCCGGCCTGATCTGGTGGAGTTCATGGCGCAGGCGAACCCAGCCGCACTGGAAGCACTCCGCACGCGGTTCGGTGCTTTGCGCGAAGCGGGGATCTGGATCACGCGGCGCAATTCGATTGCGGTGACGGTCGGAACTGGGACGGGAGCCGTGCATGGCTGAGCCACGGGTTCAAGGCTGGTGCCCGGGCGCGTTGCGGCCGATGCAGTCGGGCGACGGGCTGTTGGTGCGCCTGCGTCCGCGTGGCGGGAGGATCTTGCCGGATGCAGCCGCCGGCATCGCCCGGCTCGCTATCGCCCATGGCAATGGTCTGCTCGATCTCACATCGCGCGCCAATCTGCAGTTGCGGGGTGTGACGGACGCAAGTTACCCCCTGTTGATGGCGGGGCTCCAATCGCTGGACCTCCTCGACGCGACGGCAGCGGGGGAAGCGCGGCGCAACATCGTGGTCTCACCATTCTGGTCGCGGAGTGACGGATCGCAGGCCATCGCCGATGCTTTGGCCGATGCACTTGCTGGACCAGATGCTCCGGAATTGCCGGGCAAATTTGGCTTTGCGGTGGATTGTGGCGACGTCCCCGTCCTGAACCATATCTCCGCCGATATCCGGCTGGAACGTGGTGCTGATGGTGATTTGATCTGCCGGGCGGACGGCGTGACGGCGGGGAAACGAGTGACGGCCGAGAGTGCTGTGGCTGCCGGACTCGCGCTCGCGCACTGGTTCTTGGGGTCAGGTGGGACCACCCAAGGGCGCGGTCGCATGTCGTTGCATTTGAAGAACGGGCCAACGTTACACCCGTCGTATCTGGAGGCGCCGGCACAGCCGACTGCAATCGCATCGCCGAAGCCGGGTCCCGCGGCAGCGGGCTTTCTGGTAGGGCTCGAATTCGGCCAAATGCGTGCCGAGACATTTGCGGCACTGTCGCGTTTGGGTACGCTGCGCGCGACGCCTTGGCGGATGCTGCTGATCGAAGACGCGAGCGTTGCACCCGAGTTGGCCGGTCTGATCACCAGCCGCGATGACCCGCTGCTGCGCGTGATCGCCTGCACCGGTTCGCCCGACTGTCTGCAGGCCGCGCGACCGACGCGCAAGTTGGCCCGTTCGCTGGCGCCGTATGTGCCGGACGGCGCCGTGTTGCATGTTGCAGGCTGCCGCAAGGGCTGTGCGCACCCGGCTTCCGCGACGGTCACGCTGACGGCTGGGCTAGATGGTTTCGATTTGATCCGGGAGGGATCGGCCAACGACGCACCGACGCGCGTCCGGATTGCACCGGAGTTCCTGCTCGCCCATCCAGAAACCCTGATCGAGACGACCTGATGCCCCACGTCTATGAAACCGACGGCGCAGCGATCTACCGTCAATCGTTCGCGACGATCCGGGCCGAAGCCGATCTCGCCCGCTTCAGCGCCGAGGAAGAGATCGTCGTCGTGCGCATGATCCACGCGGCGGGGATAGTGGGACTGGAGGCCTCGGTGCGCTTCACGCCCGGCATGGCAATTGCCGCGCAGCAAGCCCTCGCAGGCGGCGCACCGGTTCTTTGCGACGCCCGGATGGTGAGCGAGGGCATAACCCGGCCACGCCTACCCGCCGGCAACGCAGTGATTTGCACACTGCATGACGCTGGCGTGCCGGAACTCGCGCGCGCCAAGGGCACGACGCGATCGGCAGCAGCGATCGAGCTCTGGCGGCCGCATCTGGCTGGCGCTGTCGTCGCGATTGGCAACGCGCCGACAGCGCTGTTCCACCTGCTGAATATGCTCGAAGATCCCGCTTGCCCGCGGCCAGCCGCGATCATCGGTTGCCCCGTTGGATTTGTCGGCGCGGCGGAATCGAAGGCAGCTCTGATGGCCGCGCCTCCCGCGCCGTCTGTCATCGTTGCTGGCCGGCTCGGCGGCTCGGCGATCACCGTCGCCGCGGTCAATGCGCTGGCCAGCCGGAGGGAATGAGCTTTGGGCAAAATCATCTGCACCGGCCTTGGGCCCGGCGATCCCGAACTGATGAGCGTCCGCTCCGATCGGCTGATCCGCGGCGCCCGCCATGTCGCATACTTCCGCAAGGCAGGCCGCAAGGGACAGGCGCGCCGTATCGTCGAAGGGCTGCTGGCGCCGGGCGTTGCCGAATACCCGATGGAGTACCCCGTCACGACAGAGCTGCCGTTCAACAGCGCCGAATATCGCGATCTGCTAGCGTCATTCTACGATGACTGGGCAAGCCGCCTAGTCCATCTGGCCAAAACCGATGATGTCGTGGTGCTGTGCGAAGGCGACCCGTTTTTCTATGGCTCCTTTATGCATCTGCACATTCGTCTGCAGGGCCGGGTCGGGCTCGATGTCGTGCCGGGCATAACCGGGATGGCCGGATGCTGGACGGCAACGGGCACGCCGATGGCTTGGGGCGACGACATCATGACGATCCTGATGGGCACGATGCCGGAGGAGGCTCTGGTCGATCGCATGCAGACCGCCGATGCTCTGGTCGTGATGAAGACCGGCCGCAACCTTGCCAAGGTGCGCCGCGCTCTGGATCGCGCCGGTCGGCTCGCCGATGCCTGGCTCGTCGAGCGTGGCACCATGCCGGGACAAAGCGTGATCCGGTTGGCAGATGCGGCGGCCGATGGTTGCCCCTATTTTGCGATCGTCCTTGTGCATGGACGCGGCCACGGCCGTGAGGGGGCCGAATGACGGGTTGGCTGGTGATCGCAGGGCTCGGCCCCGGCGACAACGCGTTGGTGACGCCCGAGGTGACAGTAGCGTTGGCTGCAGCAACTGATGTCGTCGGCTATGTTCCCTATGTCGCGCGCATCGCACCACGCGAGGGACTGACGCAGCACGCTTCCGACAACCGGCAAGAACTGAGTCGCGCTCGCCAGGCCCTGGATATGGCCGCAGCGGGGCGACGAGTGGTTGTCGTCTCGTCGGGTGATCCTGGCGTATTTGCCATGGCTTCGGCGGTGTTCGAGGCGCTGGAACAGGTGCCGGAACTCCAGGCGCTCGATATCCGCGTGCTGCCCGGCATCACGGCGATGCTGGCTGCCGCCGCGCGCGCCGGTGCGCCGCTCGGCCATGATTTCTGTGCGATCAATCTCAGTGACAATCTGAAGCCCTGGCCGCTCGTCGAAAGCCGGCTGCGGCTGGCGGCGCAAGCCGATTTTGCCATGGCGCTTTACAATCCGCGTTCAGCCAGCCGCCCGCATCAATTCGCCCGTGCATTGGAGATATTGCGCCAGGCTTGCAGCGGTTCCCGGTTGATCACCTTCGCGCACGGGGTCACAGCCCCAGACGAGCGTATCGAAACGGTCACCCTGGCCAACGCGCGGCCTGAGATGGCCAACATGCGTACCGTCGTTCTGGTTGGCAATTCCACAACCCGCCGGGTCGGGCGCTTCGTCTACACCTCGAGGCGTTCGGAATGACCCAACCAGCGCATAACCTCGTCCGCGCTGTGCGCCACGCGGCGTTCAGGCTGTTGCGGCCTCGCGATCAGGATAACCGGCAAACCAAAAACGCGTGCGGCATCAAGTTTGGCGCGGGCGCCGTCGCCGCCTGCATTCTTGGCGACAACATGAGAAATGCTACGGTCACGCAACAGCGCAAGATCGCCTTGGAGCGTAAAGGGGCCACGCGCCAATACGATCTCGGCGTTCGGCAGAGGCAGTGGAGCAACGGGAGCGTCGACAAGGCGGAGCAAAAAGAAGTGCTGCGGCCGCGCGGCGAAAGCGGCGAGATTTTGCCGTCCAATGCCGAGAAAGATCCGCGCTGGCATGTCGGGCAACGCTGCGACGGCAGCCTCGATATCGCCGACGTCGCGCCAATTGTCGCCCGGTCCTTCGATCCACGGAGGACGCTCGAACGCGATGAGTTGCGTTCCGGTCTCAGCACACGCGAGAACAGCATTGCGGCTCATCTGTGCGGCAAAGGAATGCGTCGCGTCGATCACGTGGGTGACGTGTTCGGCGCGCAGGTATTGGACAAGCCCCGCGACCCCGCCGAAGCCGCCAACGCGCGTTGGCAAGGGTTGCGCAACCGGCATCGCCGTGCGCCCGGCATAGGAGTAGGTCGCCACGACAGCCGCTGTGGCCAACGCGGCGGCCAACTTTCCGGCCTCAGTTGTGCCGCCCAAGAGAAGGACGCGCATCGTGGCTCACTCCCAGGCTGATCCCTGGCTCTGGCTGATCGGTATCGGTGAAGATGGGCTTTCCGGCCTCTCCACTGCAAGCCGGTACGCATTGGCGCAAGCGGATATTGTATTTGGCGGCCCGCGTCACCTCGCACTCGCTGAGGCAGGTGCGCGCGGTCGGCCATGGCCGCTGCCGTTTTCGGTTGCCCCGGTTTTGGACTGCCGGGGGCAGCGCGTCGCCGTCCTGGCCTCTGGCGATCCATTCTGGCATGGCGCGGGCGGCAGTCTTGCAGCGCATCTCGAACCCGGTGAATGGAAGGCATTTCCAGCCCCGTCCACGTTCTCACTGGCCGCCGCGCGATTGGGCTGGCGGCTGGAAGAGGTGACTTGTCTCGGTCTGCACGCCGCTCCTTTCGACACCCTTATGCCGCATTTGGTCTCGGGGCTGCACGCGATCTGTCTGATGCGCGATGGCGCGGCCGTCGGCCGTTTCGCCGTGTGGCTGAGCGCGCGCGGCTTCGGCGCCTCCGACCTGTCAGTTTTGGAGGCGCTCGGTGGCCCGCGCGAACGGATCCGCTCGACGCGGACCGACGCCTTCACGATGACGGACGTTGCCGACCCCGTTGCGGTAGCGATCGTGGCCCGCGCAGCCGTCGGCACCGCACGGGGGCCTGGGCTGCCTGACGCTGCCTTTGTCCACGATGGCCAGATCACGAAACGTCCGGTGCGTGCGCTGACGCTGGCCGCACTTGGCGTTCGCAGCGGCGAGCTGCTGTGGGATATCGGCGCGGGATCGGGCTCGATCGCCGTGGAATGGTGCATTGCCGGCGGCCGGGCCGTAGCGATCGAGGTGCGATCAGATCGGATCGAAAACATTCGCACCAACGCGGCAGCCTTCGGCTTGTCGCGACGCATTACCGTTGTCGAGGGGCGCGCGCCCGAGGCGCTGGCCGGATTGCCGCCGCCGCACGCGGTTTTCATCGGCGGTGGCGCCGATGCGTCGTTACTGGCGGCGCTTTGGGAGCTGATATCGCCGGGAGTACGGTTGGTCGCCAATGCCGTAACCCTCGAAACGGAGGTGCTATTGTGCCAATCGCAAGCGCGGCTTGGTGGCGACCTGCTACGGATCGAGCTGGCGCAAGCGGCTCCGCTGGGAGCAATGCGCGGTTGGGTTCCGTCCCGGCCGGTGGTGCAATGGAGCGTGGTCAAGTGAAGATCGCCGGCCTCGGATTTCGAAAGGCTGCGGGCGTCGCCTCGCTGCGAGACGCCCTGGCGGCTGCCGGTGGCGCCGAGGGCGTTGCCGCTCTCGCGACCGCGGACAGCAAGGCTGGATCCGCCGCGTTGCAGGCGTTTGCGCGGGAGCTGGGCTTGCCCGTTCGGGCGATCGCGTCAGCATCGTTGGCCGCGATGGCAACAGTGTCATGGTCTGATCGCGTCGCGGCGCATGTCGGCGCCGGAAGCCTGGCCGAGGCAGCGGCACTGGCAGCGGCCGGGCCAGGCGCGCGACTGTTGGCTCCGCGCGCCAAATCGGCTGACGGCATGGCGACAGCAGCGATTGCGGAAGGACAAGGCGAATGACAGTACATTTCATCGGCGCCGGACCGGGGGCCGCCGACCTGATTACGATCCGGGGCCGGGACCTCATCGCTGCCTCCCCTGTCTGTCTCTATGCCGGCTCACTTGTGCCCGCGGCGCTGCTCAGCCATTGCTCGGCCGGAGCGCGGATCGTGAATACTGCGCGGTTGTCGCTCGACGAGATCATTGCGGAGCTCGCCACCGCCCATGCCGCGGGCCAAGACGTGGCGCGATTGCACTCCGGCGATCTTTCGGTCTGGTCAGCCATGGGCGAGCAGTTGCGACGGTTGCGCGCATTGCAGATACCCTATGACATTACTCCAGGCGTCCCGTCCTTCGCCGCCGCAGCAGCGGTATTGGGAGCCGAGCTGACGCTTCCCGGCATCGCCCAATCGGTGGTCTTGACGCGCGTCTCCGGCCGCGCCACGGCGATGCCCGAGAGCGAAAAACTGGCCGCGTTTGCCGCGACCGGCGCGACGCTGGCCATTCACCTGTCGATCCATATGCTCGACAAGCTGGTGGACAAGTTGATCCCGCACTATGGCGCCGATTGTCCGGTGGCCGTGGTTTGGCGCGCCAGCTGGCCCGACCAGAGCATTGTGTCCGCCACGCTCGGCACGCTGGCAGCCTCACTGGGCACCGACACCGAAGCGGATGTCGACGGCGGCTCGAGGACGGGGCTGATCCTCGTTGGCTGGACGATCGGCGCGCAACAGTTCGACGAAAGCCGGCTTTATGCCGGTGATTACGACCGCCGCTTTCGGCCCGTTGGCACGGCCCCGCGCTTTCCGGAGGACGCATGATTCCGCCGGGTCTCCTGATATCCGCTCCGGCATCCGGGGCGGGAAAAACCACGTTGATGCTCGGCCTGCTTGCGGCCTTTCGCGGCCAAGGCATCGTTGTGCAGCCGTTCAAGTGTGGGCCGGACTACATCGACCCCGCATTCCACGCTGCCGCCGCCGGACGCGCGTCGATGAACCTCGATAGCTGGGCGATGCGGGCAGATCAGATCAACCGGCTGGCGCAGTCCGCAGAAGGTGCCGATCTGGTGCTGGCCGAGGGCTCTATGGGCTTGTTCGACGGCGTCGCCACGCCGGGAGAAACGGGAACCGGAGCCAGCGCGGATATCGCGGCGCTGCTCGGCTGGCCCGTGGTACTGGTGCTCGACGTCTCGGGGCAGGCGCAGTCGGCTGCAGCCGTTGCACATGGCTTTGCCACGATGCGCGCGAACGTGCCGGTAGCGGGAGTGGTCTTGAACCGTGTCGCAAGTCCACGGCACGAAACGCTGGTGCGCGTGGGCCTCGAGGCCACCGGCATACGTGTCCTCGGCGCTTTGCCGCGGCGGACGGAGCTGGCGCTGCCGGAACGCCATCTCGGCCTCGTGCAGGCGGAAGAGCAGCCACGCCTTGCCGCAATCCTCGCCGAAACGGGCGCCTTTATCGCGGCCAACGTCGATCTGGCCGCGCTACGCGCACTGGCCGCGCGCATCGAAACTACACCGGCCGCAGCTCATAAACTACCGCCGCCGGGCAACCGGATCGCACTGGCGCGCGATCCAGCATTTTCCTTCATCTATCCGCATCTCCTCGCGCGATGGCGTGCCGCTGGTGCAGAGATTTTGCCGTTCTCGCCGCTGGCCGATGAAGCACCGGATCGATCGGCCGACGCCTGCTGGTTGCCTGGCGGTTATCCGGAGCTACACGCCGGTCGGCTGGCGTCCGCGACAAGGTTTCATGCGGGGCTCCGCGCCTTCGCCGAAACCCGCCCGGTGCACGGCGAATGTGGGGGCTATATGGCGCTCGGCACCGCACTGATCGATACCGACGGCGTGCAACATCAAATGACGGGGCTGCTTGGACTTGTGACCTCGTTCCAGAAGCGCCGGATGCATCTCGGCTACCGTTTGGCGCAGCTGATGGCTTCGATTCCAGGCAAAAGCACCGGTGCCCGACTGCGGGGCCATGAATTCCATTACGCCACAATCGTCGCGCAACCCGACTCGCCATTGGCGCAGGTGGCTGACGCCTCCGGTACCGGCGTCCCCGAAACCGGATCGCACCGCACGTGCGCCGGTGGCGGCCGAACGTCTGGCACATTCTTTCATCTGATCGCCGAGGCCACATGAGCGGCTTTGTCTCGTTCGTCTCCTCTGGTCCCGGCGACCCCGAATTGTTGACGCTGAAAGCCGTGGCGCGGTTGCAGGCCGCCGATGCCGTGCTGTTTGACGATCTCTCCTCGGGGCCGATCCTGGCGCATGCCCGTCCCACCGCCGATCTGGTCAGCGTCGGCAAGCGAGCCGGCCGCACCTCGCCGAAGCAGGCCCACGTCAGCCGGCTGCTGATCGAATACGCGATAGCCGGCGCCCGTGTGGTTCGCTTGAAGTCAGGCGATGCCGGAATCTTCGGACGCCTGGAGGAAGAGATCGCGGCTCTGCGCGCGGCCGGTGTTGGCTATGAGATCATCCCGGGCGTGCCGTCGGCCTGTGCTGCGGCAGCGGCGGCCGGCATACCGCTGACCCGGCGGCTGACGGCACGGCGGGTGCAATTCGTCACCGGTCATGACGTGACCGGCGCGCTGCCGGAGGACCTGAATATGGTCGCGCTGGCAGACCCGGCCGCGACCACAGTGGTCTTCATGGGGAAACGTACATTCACAGAACTGGCGCAACGGCTGATCAGCGCTGGCTTGCCCGCGACGACGCCGGCACTGCTCGCTGAAGCCGTCAGCCACCCCGGACAGCGCTTGACGGAGACCACCGTGGCCGACTTGGCGCAACGATTGGCGACCGAGACCAGCAGCGTGCCCGCACTGATTCTTTACGGCTCGTTGGTCCGGTTCGACGCCCACCCGAGGGCGCCGCTTCACGCTCCTTGACTTGGCCGGATGCGGGTGACATCACCGCTCGTGACGGTTTCTTGCGGCCTGAACGGCCAAGAGGATCAAAAGGGAATGCGGTGAGGTGTAGCCATCAGGCGCCAAATCCGCGACTGCCCCCGCAACTGTAAGCGGAGCGCTGCCCGGCATATGCCACTGGCCCAGGTCTTCAGGAACTCTTCCGGAGATCAGGCTGGGAAGGTCCGGTCAAGCCACGCGCCGCAAGTCAGGTGACCTGCCGTCCGATGCCATTGGCATCGATACCGCCTCGCCGGATTCGGCAACAGAGCAATCGCCGTCGGGGATGACGGCATGGAGGGACGAATGCATATTGAACCTGGCCTCGTCGACGGCGCCAAAATCGTGCTGAGCTATGCGACGGCCGCCGCTGCCGGAAGCTATACCGTCAAAGCCGCCTTGGACGCCGTGCGCGACAAGGGGCTGTTCTCGCTTGTCGTGCGAAGCGCGATCGCGACGGCCGCGGTCTTCTGCTTTTTTCATGTTCTGCCGCACTATCCGATTGGCGTGTCCGAGGTACATTTCATTCTTGGCTCGAGCCTGTTTCTGATACTTGGCGCGGCACCAGCAGCCATCGGTTTAGCGCTGGCGCTTCTGCTGCAAGGTGTTCTGTTCGAGCCCAAGGATCTGCCGCAGTATGGCATGAATGTCACCACGCTGCTGGTTCCGCTCTTTGCGCTGCGGTTCGTTGCACAACGGGCTATTGCGGCCAATACCGCCTATGTCGACCTGACGTATCGGCAGGCCCTTGCCTTGTCTACGACGTACCAGGGCGGAGTTATCGCCTGGGTGGCGTTCTGGGCGTTCTACGGAGGCGGCTTCGGCGCCGAGAACATCGCGTCGGTTGCGAGCTTTGGCGCCGCCTACACAGCTGTCGTGCTGATCGAGCCACTGGTCGATCTGGCCTTGCTGGCTGCGGCCAAGGCGCTGCGCGGGCTCGACGGATCGCCGCTGGTGGTGGCGCGGCTGTATCGAGCGGCCTGATCAGTACCTTCAGCTCGGGTCCAGGTCTCCTATCCCGAAGGGCGCCTGAGACACCGGCCATGCCTGGGAACACATGATTGAGCTCCTCCTGGTCGGTATCGGCACCGGCAACCCCGAGCATTTGACTCTGCAGGCCATCCGGGCGCTGAACTCTGCTGACCTGATCCTCATTCCGAGGAAGGGGCCGGAAAAGTCGGATCTGGCTGATCTGCGCCGCAGCATTTGTGCCGAAGTGCTGACCAGCCCGACAACCAGGATCGCCGAGTTCGATATGCCGCTCCGCAATCGTGCCGACGCCGATTATTGGGGCGGTGTCGACGCGTGGCATGATGCAATCGCAGCAGTCTGGTCATCGGCTGTGTGCTCGGAACTTGGCGATGCACGCCTGCGTGGGACGGGATATCGCGTCGATAACGCCACGGTAGCGCTGCTGGTGTGGGGAGATCCCGCGCTTTTCGACAGCACCTTGCGCATTGCAGCCCGGCTCGATCCCTCGCCACAGGTGCGGGTCATTCCCGGGATTACGTCGATGCAGGCACTTTGTGCATCACATGCAATCCCCCTCAACGAGATCGGCGCACCGTTTCTGGTGACAACCGGCCGGCGTCTGCGCGACGAAGGCTGGCCCGCCGATGTCGATACACTGGTCGTGATGCTTGACGGAGATTGTGCGTTCCAGCACCTCGATCCCGCCGGCGTGATGGTCTGGTGGGGGGCCTATGTTGGTATGCCGGCCGAGACGATCCTATCCGGCCCGCTCGCCGAAACAGGGCCACGCATCGTCGTAACGCGCGCCAAAGCTCGCGCTCAATTTGGCTGGATCATGGATACCTATCTGCTAAGGCGCGCGCGACCGCACTCTGCCTCCAGCACATAGCGCAACATGGCCAGTTCCCTTGTCCGCTGCTGGGAAACGCCGACGTCGATCCCACCCCTGCCAAGTCCGGAAGCAGTCGGCCGGAAGCAGGAAGTCGGCATTCGGCAGCTTCCAGCTGAAGAGCGAACGTTGGCACGGGTGGAGCGCCTCGGCGACCGTGCCCGCTACGCGTTCTTCAGGGCATCGCGGGCGTGGTGCTCGACCAGGGCGTGCCGGAGTGCCGGCAATTGCCGATGCGACGTCATCCGTCGCAAGCCGGCCTTCGCCTCTATCATGCCAGCGGCGGCCCACCGCAAGGCCATCGAGGCATCGCGCCAGCGCTTCACGTTGCGTGTGACGCGCCAGATCGTGCCCTGCATGTTTTCGATGGCGTTGGTGCAGGCCAACGAGCTGCGCAACTCGAAAGGTAGGCGGAGCCGGGTAACGGTGAGGATCTCATCGAGGCCTTTCGGGATACTGCCGGATACTCCGGGCGCCTCGCGTTGGATGCGCTTGGCGTGATCCCTGAACAGGCGCTCAGCTTCAAGCACTTCGTCCATCTCCCAGGCCTTGCGCAGCGTCTTTCGCACGCTGCCCACGTACTTCTTGGGGCGGCGCTCTAATATGTTGCGGGCCTTGTGATCCTGGCAGCGCTGGATCGGCGTGAGCTTACCGAACCTCGCCTTCACCGCCTTTAGTGCCTTTGCACCGTCGAGGATAAAGAGGCGCAAGACCGCGGGGTCGAGACCGCGTCCGACGAGTTTGTCGACCAAAGCCTGTGTGGCGGCTGCGTTCTCGGTTGCCCCTTCGACCCGAACGGGGGTGCTTCTCCCCGTGGCCATCGATCCCAGTGGCGCCGATCAGCACGATGTCCTCCGGCGTGCCACGAGCCTCATTCCAGCGACGTCGCGCCTTCTGAACACGCCTACCGGCGGCCGCTAAGCGGCCGCCGACTGTTTCTCCGGTTCAGCCGCCGCAGCCGGAGTCGAGAACTCCGCGAGATAATCCGCCGCTCGCTGCGCATGGGCGGCGGCGGCAAAGATCGCCCGCTTGTCATCCTTCAGTGCCTTTAGCCACGAGGCGATATAGGCGGCGTGCTCCGCGCGCGGCGCGGGGGTCAAGGCGAGGTCGGCGCAGACAAAGGCCGCGCCCAGCTCGGCGACCAGCTCTTCCATGGCGTAGCCTTCATCGCCAAACCGCTTGCGC
>PNLG01000331.1 GCA_013822915.1 Sphingomonas sp.
GCCGATGATCCGGCCAGCTTCCTCCTGGGTCAGACCCAGCTTCTTACGAACGGCCTTGATCCGCGCCGCATAAGCCACGCGCAGTTCGCGATAGGCGCAATCTACAGCTTGCAAATCTTCGCCGGAGTGGACCGAATCGCTATCGTCCTCCGGATACCAGCCGTGGACATCGACATCTCGCGACAAAGACCCCACGCAAACCGTTTGTGCGCGGGCATCGCGGCGCAGGAGTTTGCCGGTATCAGGGTGAATTCGCGTTTGGGCCACAGGTCACGAATACACCTTCAAGGTTGTTTCTGCCATTGGAAATCGAAGTGCCGTGTTGCCTCAGTTTGCACCATTGCATCCCGACTTGCGACAGATTACAGTATGTCATATATGGATCTTATAATCTTTTAGAAGTTCATATATGGGTGGTTTATGGGTTCTCCGAAATCGAAGTTGGCCTTGGAGCGGCTGGGACAGGACATTCGTGGCGCTCGTCTAAGACGCGGCATAGCCATTGCCGATCTCGCAGTAAGGTCCGGAACATCGCCGAGTTCCATCGCACGCTTGGAAAAGGGGGATTCAGGTGTCGGGATCGGCACACTGGCCGACGTTCTTGTGGCACTTGGCCTCATCGAAAGGCTCAGCGATCTCGTGGATATCCGCAAAGACGATTTGGGCTTGGCGCTGGCAACGCAGCAACTGCCCAAACGGGGCAAGACCTTTGCGTCTTCAATGCGCAAGCAGAAGTCGCAGAGCGATGGCAATGGCAACACGGACTCTGATCCCGAAGGCATTGGGTTCTGATGGCTCAGTTTCATGCCCACGTCGCACTTGGCGAGTCGTTGGCGCCCGTCGGCCAATTGCGCTTTACCCAAGCAGGTCCGCGTCAATTTTCAGCATTCATGTATGACAAATCATGGGTCGACGATCCACGAGCTTTTGAAATCCAACCCGGCTACTCGCTTGATAGCGGGCCATTCCACACTTCCGGGCAGGCGGGTTTGTCCCGCGACGCCCTTGCTGGCGTTTTTGCGGATGCTGCACCCGATAGTTGGGGACGACGCCTTCTTGAATTGGCCTATGGCAAGGGCTTGTCCGAGTTTGAGTATCTGACGCTAACCGATGATCACTGCCGCCAGGGCGCGCTTCGTTTTCTGGGTGACAATGGTGCCATCATTCGCGGAGCCGCTGTTGATGCCGTACCCAGGGTCATCGATCTTGAAACGATCACCACCATTGCCCGCGCCTATGAGCAAGGCCATGATATCAGCCACGAGGAAATGCGGGCGCTGGCCGGAGCTGGCGGGTCAGGGGGAGCGAGGCCCAAGGCAAATGTGAGGGATGGAGAAGATCTCTGGCTGGCGAAATTCACCTCAGTCCACGACCAGCAGCCGATCGAACGGGTGGAGGTGGCAACAATCAGACTAGCGAAGGCCTGCGGTATCAGAACGCCTGATGTGCGGCTGGAACTAGGAGACACCCCTTTTCCGGTCGCCTTGGTCAAGCGCTTCGATCGCCGAGGCACAGCCCGTATACCCTACATTTCGGCGCGCACTGCTTTGGGCAAGACTGGAACCGAACTTGGGTCATACACTGAAATCATAGACTTCATGCGCGCCAACTCGGCGGATCCTGCCGCTGACTTCCGCGAACTTTTCCTCCGCTTGGTATTCACGATCCTCGTATCCAACAAAGATGACCACCTAAAAAATCATGGGTTTCTGTACGTGGGCAACAACCGTTGGCGCCTGTCGCCAATGTTTGACGTGAACCCGGCGCCGGACCGGAACCCGCATCTTGAAACTGCCATCCTGGAAGGCGGTACGCACGAGCGCTCAATCGCAATGGCGCTCGAAGCCTGCGCATTTTTCGAAATCGAAGAACCTGTTGCTCGAACGATTATTCGGCAAACAGCAGAGCAGATATCGCAAAGTTGGCGCGTTGCCTTACGAGAGGAAGGTGTTTCTGGGGCTCTTGCACGGGCGTATGAACCAGCCTTTGCAAACGATCAGATGGCAATAGCACTCACACTATAACGCCATATTTGAAAGATAAAATGCCACTATAATTCACATATGATGGATAAATAGCTTTGCGGGCCTGTCGTGGTCATGCGGTCCCATATGGGTGACGGCGGCGCAGCATTGGTTACAAGATCATCACGCCAGCGCCGCGGGCATATCCGCTAGCTTTCGCGATGGATTAAGCTTGAGGCAGCTTTTCCAATCGCTTTGCACCCATTTCGAGCAACCGGGCGATTTCATCGGATGTCCGCTGGACGGCAAGCTTGAGTGCGTCGTCAATGTGGATGTAATCCTGCGTCACATTCTGCGAGGCATGGCCCAACATGGCGCGGATCGTCAGTTCGGAGAACCCGAGTTCGCCGGCCATACTGCCGAATGTGTGCCGCAATGTATGAGGCGTAACGCCTTTCAATTCGACGAGCTGACAAACACGCTGGAGCACCGAGCCGACGGCGGTAAACGGTCCGTCTGATGACATGGACGGGAACACATAAGGGCTGCCCGCCACCTCTGGCTGCGTCATAACGACTTTGGCGGCTTCGGGTCCTAGCGCGCGGATCTGCGCATCGCTTTTCGTGTCAGGGAAGGCCACATAAAGGCCATGTGCATTGACCCAGGCGCGCTGCATCGCCTGCGCCTCCTCTCGCCGGTAGCCGGTAAGAATAAGGGTGCGGATGACCGCAAGGCCTGTCGGACTGTCTCCTCTGCGTTCGGCGTAGGCTAAGCCCTTGCCAAGCATTTCGATCTCTTTCGAGCTCAGGCGCCGGGTCCGCTTCTGGGTCGCAAGCTTTTTAGCGCCCTTGGTAGGATGCTGATCAATCAGGCCCTTGTGCTTGGCGTGGCCAAGGATCGCCTGCAATGTGCCGACGCAGCGGCCTGCTACGCCGGGGCCACCGGTGGCTTTCCCACCGCGGCCGCCAGATCGCAGCTTCGCGGTTTTGCCGTGCAGAACGTCGGTCTGCATCTTCTCGACATCGGCAATCGTCAGGTGCCGCGCTTTGCGGTTACCGAGCAGCGGCTTGATGTGCGTCTCAATGCGGCTCTCATCCATGTTCAGGGAAGACGTCTTGATCGGACGGTTCCGGCGGCCAAGCAGATTTCCGGCGCGAGCCTCCTTCAGATACCAGTCGCACATCGCCGTGACCGTCATCTCTGCGCGCGCCGCGATCACCTCTTCTGCAGGGTCCAGGCCCGCCGCAACTTCACCCAGTTTGATCTTGGCCAGATCGCGGGCCTGCTCGACGGTGATCAAACCAAAACGCCCGATCTTGACCCGGCGGATACGCCCTTCCTGGTTCACATATTGGATGACGAACGACTTCACGCCGCTCGCTCCAACCCTAATTCCGAACCCTTTGATCTCGGTGTCCCAAAGGAAGCTCTGTCCGGATGCCGGAATCGATAAAGCGTCGATATTCCGCTTGTTTAGCTTCGCCAGTGCCATTCAAACCTCCAAATCATATTACGCGGACCCTGCCGGAGGGCAAAAGTAACAGTAACGTAATAGGATTTTATCGTTTCGAGGCCAAGAGACGGAAATGCGCTTCGGCGAAAAAACTTCTAAACCATTGTGTTATAGTAGTATCTACAAGCGCCGGATACTGCCGAAAAGGCCGACCCTAACGTTGCCAAGGTTGGGGTCGAGGGTTCGAATCCCTTCGCCCGCTCCAGTTTTCATAGATAAACAAGTGAGATAATTGCCTTTTTGGCGAGGCGAAATTGCGTCGGCAATCTGTGTCGCCGCCAAGTCACCACGGGCACCAGTCATATGGGTGACAAATTTGGACAAGTGAGACAGCGCGTCTCATCGGAATCTTCGCCTTCTGAATGCGGCAAGGCTGGGGGAGTGAGCTTGAACCACTCGCTGCCAGCCATTGATTGCCGCAAAATTCTAATGTATGGCATTAGGAGTGCCTTCGCACCGTCGAGGCCGTATTTGGCAACCCCTCGGCGCAGCCAAGAGGTGAGACATGAACATGATTTTTCCAATACTCGGCCCGCTTGCCTTCGCCATGTCGCCAATGGGCGCTGGCACCGTTCCGGCGCAGCCGAGCCCGGAAATGCTCGAAAAAATCGCCAAGATGATGATCGAAGCCGATCTGAACGGCGACGGCAAGACCTCGCGGGCGGAGCTCAACCAGCATCGCGCACAGATGTTTGCCAAGCTCGATCGCAACGAGGACGGTACCATCGACCGAAATGATCGTCCGCGGCTCCCGGTATTGCAGCGCAAATACGATCCCGCCTTTAAGCAGGTTTCGTCGATCTTCGACAGCAATGCTGACGGGCGCGTGACGCTCGATGAGTGGAACCGGTCCGATCCCGACATTTTCGCCCTGCTCGATGCTAATGGCGATGGCGCGATCGTCCGATCGGAACTCCCCGGGGCAAAGTAAGCTGGCAACGCCAGACCGGGCGGCATGATTGACGCGTTGTCGGCGAACCTGTCACCACAACAGACCATGAGCCATTTTGCGGAGCGCAGCGATTCATCGAATCGCCGCGCTCCGCCAAGGTCGATTTATTTCAGGCGCGCAGCCAGTTGCGCTTCGAGCTGCGCCAGCGTCAGAAAGCCGTCCTGATCGGTGTCGAGGCTGCTGAAGCCATAGGCAATGCGGGTCATGCCGCCATTTTTTGCTTCCTGCAGGGTCAATTTGCCGTCCTGATTCTTGTCGGATGCCTTGAACTTGGCTCGCAGTTCGGCGAGCCGATCCTCATAGGTATTGGCGTAAGCAGCCGGGGCAAGGGCAAAGGCCGCTGCGGCGAGCAGGGCGATTTTTGTAAATGATTTCATTGGGTAATCTCCCGATTGGTTAAGACAAAGCATCAGGGCGGCCGAAGGACGATCGCGCGAAGATCGTTCATCAGCGCCTAGCTTCGTCTTATAATGCACTACATTAACTAGAGCCGAACGATCAACCGTTTACGTTCAGCCGCAACGTCACGGCTTGCGCTTGGCAAGCCCGGCGCGGTCGAGCCGCCAGCGCAAGGTATCGATCCGGTCTTGGCCGAAGAATGGCTCTGCGCGGAACACCATGGTCGGCACACCCCAGTGCCCCGCCGCATCGAGTGCGGCCTGATTGCGCTCGATCTCCGCCAGATGGTCGCCATCGGCAATGGCGGCATCAAGCGCGGTCAGGTCGAGCCCGGCATCGGCCACCGCGTCCTTTAGCAGATCGCCCTTGTCCCAGCCTCGGGTCCCTCCAAAGATCAGCGCGGCAACCCGGTCCGCCAGCTCCACGCCCCGGCCGCGGCGATTGGCCTCGATCCCCAGCTTGGAGAGGCGGTGGATATAGGGCTGCTCCCTGGCGACCTCCATGGTTCGGAAATCCTGGACGATCGGGTCCGGATCGGTCGGGAAAATGATCGGCCGCCCGAGCATCTCGCCGCGGCGCATGCTGTCCATCGCGATATAACGCGGCGGCTTGCGGTTGGCCGGATCGAACAGCGCCTGCGGATTGCGCACCGCCAGCGGCAGAACCACGCGCAGCTGGACATCGACATCATAGTCGTCCCGCAGCTGGAGCAGGTCGGCGGTGACAAGGCGCGAATAGGGGCTGCGAAAAGACCAAAACACATCGACAATTTCGCTCATGATCTGGCCCCTCTGTGCCGTGCGAGCTTACCGACCGCAGCGCGACAGGCAACCCACCCCTCACGCCCCGTCACTTGGTGAAAACCAGGCCTTCGAAGTCAGCCGCCTGGCGCCAGGCTTCGATGTGCCGGAAGAAGCCATCGGCACCGCCCGGATGACCTTGCGAGCGGCGGAACTTTTCGTTCCAGCCCTGGCCTTCATTGTTCCAGAAGCCTGGCGTGCACTCCGACGAGGTGATCATCGAAGGCGGAGTCGTCAGGATCAGCTTGACCCAGTCCGACACCGCTTCCTGCGCAGGCTCAATCTCGGCATATCCGCCCCGCTCGGCATGGGCGACCACCTGCGCGATGGTCGCGGCATGATCGACGATATTGTGCGGAATGTTGGAGACCATGTTGGCCCCCTGGTTCATCTGCACCGCAAATGCGTTGGGAAAGCCATGCATGTGCAGCCCGTGAAGGGTCTGCAAGCCATCGGCCCAATATTCCGACAGCATTTGCCCGCCGCGCCCCTTGAGGTCGAAACCGGTCTTGAGCTGGAAATTAGCCCCATATTCGAAGCCCGAGGCGTAGACGATGCAATCAACCTCGTAGAGCGTGCCATTCACCACCAGCCCGGTTTCGGTGATCCGCTCAACCCCCTTGCCGTCGGTATCGACCAATGTGGTGTTCGAAGCGTTGTAGGCGGGGAGATATTCATCGCTGAAACAGGGGCGCTTGCAGAGCTGCGAATACCATGGCTTCAGCTGATCGGCAGTACTGGGGTCCGTGACTTGCGTTTCAATTCGGGTTCGGATTTCCTCCATCTTCTCGATATCCGCCTCCTCGAAGGCCGCCCGCACCTGCGCGGTGCTTTGCGAGCTTGACGCGACGCCAAAGGCCTTGCGCAGCGGCATCAGAAGCCGGGCCAGCCACAGCGGCGTGCCGCCCAACGCCTTTTCGCGGATGCGGCGCGAAATCTCGGTCCAGCCGTCGTTGATGAGGTCTTCCGATGGTAAGCCGCCGCCCATATTCTCGACAAAATTGTCCATCCAGCGCTTCTGCCAGCCCGGCTTGGCGATGCCCGCGAACCACTTAGGATCGATTGGGTGGTTGTTTCGCACATCGACCGAGGACGGCGTGCGCTGGAACACGAGGAGTTGCCCCGCGGTCTTGGCGAGTTGCGGAATGCACTGCACGCCGGTTGCCCCGGTGCCGATCACCGCGACCCGCTTGTCGGCGAGCTTGTCCATCGCCGCGCCGCCCGCATCGCCGCCGGTATAGTTATAATCCCAGCGGCTGGTGTGGAACGATTTGCCGGTGAAACTCTCGATCCCCGGGATACCGGGCAGCTTGGCCACATGAAGCGGTCCAGTGCCGATCGCGACATATTTGGCGGTGAAATCGTCGCCGCGGTTGGTGGTGATCCGCCACACCCGCTCGGCCTCCTGCCAGGTAATGCACGACACCTCGGTGTGGAACAGCGCCTTGTCATAGAGGTCGTAATGTCGCGCAATCCGCTCGCAATGGGCAAGGATTTCGGGCCCACGCACGTATTTTTCGCTCGGCATGTAGCCGGTCTCTTCAAGCAGCGGCAGATAAATCATTGCCGCGGTGTCGCAGCGCGCGCCGGGATAGCGATTCCAGTACCAGGTGCCGCCGACGCCGCCGGCCTTATCAATCAGACGGAAACTGTCGATCCCGACCTCTTTGAGTCGCGCGCCGACCACAAGGCCCGACATGCCCGCGCCGACAAAGGCGAAGGTGACGTGATCCGCCACCGGTTCGCGCTCGATAAACGGGGTGGAGGGATCGGCGGCGAGCGCGGCGAACTTGCCCGAGAGCCGCTGATATTGATCATTGCCCTCCGGGCGCAGCCGCTTGGCGCGCTCGGCGGCGTATTTCGCCTTGAGATCAGCCTTGTCGAGCACCGTCGTCATCCTGTGAGCCCTTTAACTGGTTTGTCCGCTGCACCGGCTAGTCCGCCGCCGCCGACAGGCAGCGACCCTTCGCGGCGCGCTGGCGTCGCAGCGCAGCACCAGCCGTCGAGCAGCCACGTGACACGTTTAATGCATCACATTAGATTGTCAAGTGAGCGCGGGCGCGCGGCGGTGCTTATGCCGGTGCGCTCAGATAAGCCGCCAGGCAGGAGGCCGCCTCCCTGACCGCAACCTCAACCTGCGGCGCCGTCCCCGCTTCGACCGCATGGGCAAAGCTTACAGCCTGCACCATCGAGATAACGAAACTGTGCCGCATCCGGGGCGCCAGCCTTTCGACAGGAATGTCCGGAAGGCAGGCGATGATCTCGTGGCTCAGCCGCACGAACGTCTGCGCGCCCGCGTTCGAAATCAGCTTGGCGTAATCGAATCGCGGATCCGACACGAACTGAAAGCAGAACCGGGCATAAACGCGGCCATTGTCTTCAAGACAGGCTTCCAGAAAAGGTCCGATCGCCGCTTCGACAAGCGCCACCAGTCGCGCTTGCGGATCGGCTTCGGTGATCCGTTCCAGCCGTATCGCACGCTCGGCCTCGATCTCACGATAGCGCTTGGCGAAGACTTCCTCGATCAGGGCTTCAATGCTGCCGAAATGATAATGCACCGCGCTCGGATTGCGCGCGCCGGCATCGGTGGTGATCATCTTGACCGAGACCGAGCCCAGACCCTTTTCGGCGATCAGCCGCTCGGCAGAGCGCAAGAGTTCTGCTTTGGTATCCTGACGATTTGAAACTTCCATATCACCCATTTTCAATGCTGAGCATTAGCTTGGCAAGGCCAGCGCCCGGAAAAACGGCATCAACCGGGTCACTGGCAACGCGCGCCGCTTACTTCGCTTCGACCGCGGCCACGACGCGCTCGATGGCAGCGGCGATCTCGACCGGGACTTCTTCCTGCAGAAAGTGGCCAGCCTGGGTCTCGGTGACCCGCGCGTCAGGAAACATTGCCTTCATCGTCGGCAAGGCGCGCGCGAGGATCGGATCGCGCATGCCCCATACTATCTCGGTCGGCACGTCGAGCGTCCTGGCATAGGCCTCGATTTCAGCCATCGGCTTTGAGGTGGGGTGATTGGGCCCGGTCGGCACCATCCGCATCAGCGCGAGCGGGCCCTTCTTGTTACCGCTGTCGATTACCGGACGCTTGTAAAGCGCAGCGACCTCGGGCGGGATCGAGCCCGGATCGCCCTGAGTCTCGTGTAGCCGGTCAAACACCGAGACGATGTTTTCCAGCAGCAACTCGCCCATGATCGGGGTAGCGGCGATGGCATGGGGACGCGAAAGCTCAAACTTCTCCTTCGGGGCGGTCCAGCCGGTGTTGAGAATGATCATGCCCTTGAGCAGTTCCGGCGACCGCATCAGCGCGCCGAGCCCGACAGCGCCGCCCCAGTCCTGACCGACATAGACTACGCCGTTGAGACCAAGTTGGCGCAGCGCGGTGTTCATCCAGCGGATGTGATTTTCGAGCGTGTGCTGGCGTGCGGGAATCTTGGTTGAGAAACCGAGCCCGACCATGGTCGGCATGACCAACCGCATCCGGTCGGTGGGAAGTTCGTTCCAAACCTTGCGGTAGAGCAGGCCATTGGTCGGGTTGCCGTGCTGGAGATAGACCGGGGTGCCCGAGCCGGTCTCCAGCATGTGGATCTTGATCCCCGGTTCGACTTCGACAAGGTAGCTCTTATAGCCTTGCGGGAGGGCGGCGGCGGCGTAGTCCGGCAGCAGGAAGGCTTCGAAATCGCCTGAGGCGGTGGTGACGGTCCCCGACCCGTGCGGCGTTACGATGGAGCCGTCCCGGGTCATCCACCATGTGCCCGCAATCGCGGGCAACGCCATAGCGCCGAGCCCGACCAGCAACTTCATTACCATTCCAAGATCTCCAGTGCCTGCTTGAGCGTGTGCCAAATCCAAAAATTAATGCGTAACATTACGCGCGGGTTTATCGCTGCTTGGTGTAGAGATCAAGCAGCGCGCGGTGCGCCCGTGGCGCGCGACGCGAGGAACAGCAAGCCGACAAACACTAGTTCGGGAATGAACCGCTCGGGCAGGAGTGGCGCGCCATGGGCCACACCCGCGACGATCCGCCCGATTGCGAACAGGCCAAACATCATCATCGGTGGATAGTACCAGATGCGTTGCTTGCGGATCAGCGCCAGCAGCAGGCACAAGGCGATGATCAGGCACCAGCTGGCCAGCGCGCCGATCATCGAGCTGAGGCCCAGGCCGCCTTCGGGCACGGGAAAGCCCCAGAATCTGGCAGCCGACGTCGGCCTTATGAGCCACATGATGCCCTGCGCGCCAAAAATCAGCGCCAGCAGCGCAGGCGGCAGTTGGGCGAGCAGCCTAATGTATCTTGCCATCGGAGCCTTTCGGGTCGTGGCGAGGACGAATCCTGTCATCGCCAGATTGCCTATTCTAATCGTATGCATTAATCTGAGTCCAGTCGTGACAAAGGGTCGGCGGCAAATCCGGCTGTGTCGGCCAAGTCGCGTGGCACTATTAGGCGCGGAAATGGGGCGCAAAATGTTCAGGAAAATTGGAATCATCGGGCTTGTCGCGGTACTGCTGATTGTCGCGATCGGGTGGTTCAACCGGGCGCTGATCGTTCAATACATCGCGCTAAGCCGGGCGAAGGCAAACCGGATTGAGGCCGGACCGACCCGGACCGTTCAATGGGACCAGGGCCCTGCCAAACCGGCCGCGCCGCTTGGCGACCGTCCCCCCCAATATTGTGTTCATCCTGCTCGATGATCTGGGCTATAATGACATTACCACCTTTGGCGGCGGCATTGCGGGCGGCCGGGTGCCCACCCCCAATATCGACAAGCTGGCAGCGCAAGGTGCGATCTTCTCACAGGCCTATTCCGGCACCGGCACGTGCGCGCCGTCGCGTGCAATGCTGATGACTGGGCGTTATCCGACCCGCACCGGTTTCGAATTCACGCCCACGCCCAATGGTATGACCAGTGCGCTGGCGGCGTTCGCGTCGGGGCGCCGGAAAACGCATTTGCCCGATCTTCAGGTCAATCCCGAAATCAATGACGACATCCTGCCGTTCAAGGACAAGGGGCTGCCGGGTTCGGAAATCACGATTGCCGAACTGCTCAAACAGCGCGGCTATCACACAGTGCATATCGGCAAATGGCATCTGGGAAACCGAAAGGATTTTCTGCCCAATGCGCAAGGGTTTGACGAAAGCCTGCTGATGCACAGCGGTTTGTATCTGCCCGAGGATGATCCGCAGGCGGTCAACGCCAAGCTCGATTTCGATCCGATCGACAAGTTCCTATGGGCTGCACTCAGCTTTGCCGCGTCCTATAATGGCGGCGCGCCGTTCAAGCCGGGCGGCTATCTCACTGACTGGTGGACCGACGAAACGCTGCGGGTGATCGAGGCCAACCGCAACCGCCCCTTGTTCCTCCACCTCGCCCACTGGGCGCCGCACACGCCGTTGCAAGCGACCAAGGCGGATTTCGAGGCGGTCGGCGAATTCGGGACGCATCGCGAGCGGGTCTATGCCGCGATGATCCGGGCGGTGGATCGCAGCATCGGGCGGGTGATGGACAAGCTTGCGGCCGAGGGGCTGGCCGACAACACCATCGTGGTGCTCAGCAGCGATAATGGCGCGCCGGGTTATATTGGTATCCCCGAGGTCAATGCGCCGCTCCGGGGCTGGAAAGTTACCCTGTTCGAAGGCGGCATCCGCGTGCCGATGTTCGTCAAATGGCCACAACGGATCGCGCCGGGCACGGTCGTCAAGACTCCGGTCACTCATGTCGACCTGTTCCCCAGCCTTGCCGCTGCTGCTGGTGTGCCCTTGCCGCGCGACCGGGTGATTGACGGGGTCAATTTTCTGCCCGCTGCTTTTGGCACTGGTTCGGTGACGCGTAAGGACGATGCGATCTTCTGGCAATCGGGCGCCTATCGGGTGGTGCGCGCGGGTGATTGGAAGTTGCACGTCGACGGCAATCAGCAAAAGACCTGGCTGTTCGACCTTGGTGCTGATCCGGGCGAGCGGAACAATCTCGCGGTTAAGCAACCGCAGAAGGTCGCCGAGTTGAAGGCGCTGCTTGTGGCGCATCACGCGAACGCCGTGCCCTCGCTGTGGCCGCACAGCCTGATCAGCCCGATCCTGCTTGACAAGACCCTCGACCAGCCGGTCACGGATGGGGATGAATATGTCCTGTGGCCCAATTGAGGCGCGGGCTAAATAGCGGGCGAACGGCGCCGGGTCTCGCCGTTCAGATCGCAGCGCAGCGCGGCGCACCGTGCGGTTACTGCCTTGGCCAGCCCTGGCGCGCTCATCGCACTGGCTGAGGGAGCAGCGCTACATCAGCTTGCGCCGCTCGATTGCGTCGCTCTTTGGCGGGAGGGAGAACAGCATTCCGTCTTCCCCAACCACGATTCCGCCTTCGAACCGGGCGGGCGCATCGCCGAGAAAGGCGGGGTAGAGATAAGTAAAGGGCAACGGCGGCACGAGGTGCGAGAGGACCAGCATCCGCGCACCTGCGGCCTGCGCGCTTTCCGCAGCCTGTTCGGGCGTGGCGTGGTAATCCTCGATGTCGGTGAAGATCTTGGCAGTGTTGGCATTGCCCTGCGCTGCGAAGCTTGCCCCAATCTCCCTGAGCATCCGCGGTTGCAGGGCGTCATGGACGATCAGGTCGGCCCCCTTGCAGGTGGCGATCAGGTTGGCAGATTTGGCGGCGTCGCCGCTGATGCACACCGCGCGTCCCTGATAGTCGAAGCGATAGCCGACCGCGGGCCGGATCGGATCGTGATCGACCTTGAACGCCGTCACGGTGAGGCCGCTGCCCCGCATCACGATGGCCTTGTTGCCCGGAATCGTGAAAGGCCGCGCTGCAGCCCCTCCCCCGCTGGGCGGCACGACCTTTTCGCCGTGATGGGCAATTCGGTAGCTGTGATCGAGCGTATAGGCGGCATTGAAGCCCGCCACGACCTGTTCGACGCCTTCGGGGCCATAGACCGGCAGCGGTGCTGTGCGTGCGCCGCGGGTCCAGTGGTACAGCATCAGCGGGCCGATCCCGTCGATATGGTCCGAATGGAAATGAGTGAGCAGCAGCGCGTCAACCTCGCCGGCGCTGATGCCCATCAGGTTGAGATTGCGATTGCCGTTCTCGCCCATGTCGACCACCAGCACCTGTTTGCCCGCGACCACGACATTACACGGCCCCGCACGCCGCGGATTAATCATGGGCGAGCCTGTGCCACACAGCCCGATGTGAAGCCCGTCTTTGAGGCTGGCCAGCTCGTCGCGCCCCGGCACTGCCTGCGCGGCGCGCTGGAAGAGCGCCTGGCCGATGCTTTGTTGGAACAAGAATGCCGACGCCATCACAATGGCAGCAACAATCAGAAGCCCGACCCCGATTCGCTTCATCCTTATCTCCCCTGAGAGGCATAATGACTTAATTGATCGCATTAAGCAATTGCTCTCAGAAACTGTGGTCTCTGGCAATCCCGGAGCATCCACCGCATCAGTTCAATAGGCACGGCGCCACAGGCCCACACGCATTGATCCCGTTCCGCTTTGCCTGCCTGGCGACCGTGGAACAAACGATAGAAGCGGACGGCTATGCCCCGACGATATCACGCAGGGCTGCGGCCAGCCCGCGCGTCTCCGCCTCGGTGCCGATGGTGATGCGCAGCGCATGGGGCAGGCCCTGCCCCGGCAGCCAGCGCACAATATAGCCGCGCGCCATCAGGCCGAGATAAGCAGCCTCTGCGCTCACCGCACCTTCGAACAGCACCAGCAGGAAATTGGCGTGGCTGGGCACGGCGCGCAGGCCCTGATTACCCATCGCAGCGACTTCCCCCGCGAGCCAGGTGCGCCACTGGGCATTATGCGCACGGGCGGCATCAACAAAGCCCGTATCGGCGAGCGCGGCCACGGCGGCCCGCTGCCCAGCAGTCGTGACATTGAACGGCAAGCGGATACGGTGCAGTGCCTCAACAATCGCCGCCGACGCATAGCCCCAGCCAATCCGCTCGGCCGCCAGCCCGTAAATCTTGGAAAAGGTGCGCGTCACCAGCACATTGGGCGCGGTCATGGCGAGCGCCAGCCCTGCATCATCCTCCTCCGCGCTCAGATATTCGGCATAGGCCTGATCGAGCACCAGCAGCACGGTGGGCGGAAGTGCTGCGTGCAACCGCGCAATCTCGCCGCGCGGCGCAAAGGTGCCGGTCGGATTGTTTGGATTCGCGATGAAGACCAGGCGTGTGCGATCGGTCACGCACGCCAGCACCGCATCAACATCGGTCGCATAATCGCGATCGGGCGCGATCACCGGCGTTGCCCCCACCCGGCGTGCGGCGATTTCATACACCGCAAAGCCATAGCGCACGAAAATCACTTCATCGCCCTGCCCCGCAAAGGCGCCGGCCGCCAAATGGAGGATATCGTCGGACCCCGTGCCGTAAATCACCCGCGCCGGATCAAGCCCATATTTGGCAGCAACCGCATCGCGCAGGATCGTCGCCCCCGGATCGGGATAGCGATCGAGCGAATCCCCTTCCGCCATCAGCGCGGCGCGCGCGGCGGGCGACGTGCCCAGCGGATTTTCATTCGCCGACAGCTTGACCAGCTTGCGCCCGTCATCGGCGGTCGCGCGACCCGGGACATAGGGGGCAATCGCCATCACCCATGGCTTTGGAGCAGGAGCGTTCATGCGCCCGCCCTAGCCGCTGGCGATTGACAAGCCAAGCATCCGCGCCCTAGCCGCTTGCCGCATGTCGCACGATGCGCGTTTCGGCCTTGGCCGCTCGATCACGCTGGCCGGGCCGATGCCGCTTGATTCGGGCGCGGCGCTGGCGCCGGTCGATATTGCCTATGAAACCCATGGCCAGTTGGATGCCGATGGTGGCAATGCGATCCTGATCTGTCACGCGCTGACGATGGATCAACATGTCGCGTCCCTCCACCCGCGCACCGGCAAGCCCGGATGGTGGTTGCAGATGGTTGGACCGGGCAAGCCGATTGATACCGACCGGTATTTTGTCGTCTGCGCCAATGTGTTGGGGAGCTGCCTTGGCTCGTCGGGCCCGGCGAGCATCAATCCGGCGACGGGTGCGCCCTGGGCAATGGGCTTTCCGGTCATCACCATCCGCGACATGGTGCGTGCGCAGGCAATGCTGCTCGATCATCTGGGCATTGCGACGCTGCGCGCGGTTGTCGGCGGGTCGATGGGGGGGATGCAGGCGCTGAGTTGGGCGGCGACCTATCCCGCCCGGGTACGCGCCGCGATCGTCATTGCGGCGACCGCGCGCCACACCGCCCAAAATATCGCCTTTCACGAAGTTGGGCGGCAAGCAATCATGGCCGATCCGCGCTGGCTGGGCGGGGATTATTACGCGAGCGGTGAGGTGCCGAGTGCGGGGCTGGCCGTCGCGCGGATGGCGGCGCATATCACCTATTTGTCGGAAGCCGGGCTGACCGAAAAATTCGGCCGCCGCCTGCAAGCGCGACCCGACAGCCCGCAGGGCGCCAAAAGCTTTGGCTTTGACGCTGATTTTCAGGTCGAAAGCTATTTGCGGCATCAGGGGATCAGCTTTGTCGATCGCTTCGATGCCAATTCCTATCTCTATATAACCCGCGCGATGGATTATTTCGATCTGGCGGAGGAGCATGGCGGCAAACTGGCCCGCGCCTTTCGCAGCAGTGCGACGCGGTTTTGCGTCGTCAGCTTCGACACCGACTGGCTGTATCCGACTGCGGAATCGCGCAGCATCGTTCGCGCGCTGAATGCGGGCGGTGCGGCGGCCAGTTTCGTCGAATTGGCGAGCCCGTTCGGCCATGACGCATTTCTGCTCGACAGCCCGGCGCTGAACCGCGTGGTTGATGGCTTTGTGAAAGCGATTCCATGACAGAGGCGACGCTGCGGCCCGATCTTGCAATTATCGCCGCCAATGTCGCGCCGGGGGCGCGCGTGCTCGATGTCGGTTGCGGCGATGGCGCGCTGCTCGCGGCGTTGCGTGACGGGCGCGATGTCGATGCGCGCGGGCTGGAGCTGGACGCCGCCAATGTCGCGGTCGCGGTCGCGCGCGGGCTGTCGGTGGTGCAGGGTGATGCCGACCGCGATCTCGCCGATTATCCTGCCGACAGCTTTGACTATGCCATTCTCAGCCAGACCCTTCAAACGACACGCGCGCCTCATCTGGTGCTCGATGAGCTGTTGCGGATCGGCAAGCGCGCCTTTGTCTCCTTCCCCAACTTCGCGCATTGGCGGGTGCGCGCCGCGCTCATGACGCAGGGGCGGATGCCGGTCACGCGGCTGCTCCCTGAACGCTGGTATGACACGCCCAACATCCACCATGTGACGATCGACGATTTTCGCGACCTGACGCGGGCGCGCGGGATCGGGGTAGAGCGGGCCTGGTTCCTCTCCGGCGATCAGCAGCGTGGGGGCATGGCCGCCAATCTGCTCGCCGAACACGCGGTGTTCTTGTTGAAGTAGGGGTAGCGCTGGATCGTCCCCCGCCTTAGTGGCGGAAATGCCGCATGCCGGTGAACAGCATCGCGAGCCCGGCCGCGTCGGCGGCGGCAATCAACTCCGCATCACGGATCGACCCGCCGGGCTGGATCACGGTGGTAGCACCCGCCTCAACGGCGGCCAGCAAGCCATCGGCAAAGGGGAAGAATGCGTCAGAGGCAACCGCCGAGCCAATGGTGCGTGGTGCCGCCCACCCCGCCTTGTCCGCCGCATCGCGCGCTTTCCACGCCGCGATCCGCGCTGATTCGAGCCGGTTCATCTGGCCCGCGCCAATCCCCGCAGTCGCGCCACCATGTGCATAGACAATCGCGTTCGACTTCACATGCTTGGCGACGGTCCATGCGAATAGCGCATCGGCCAGCTCCTGATCGGTGGGCGCGCGCTTGGTCACCAGCGTCAGGTCGGTTGCCGTCACAGCGCCATTGTCGCGGCTCTGCACCAGCCAGCCGCCAGTGATTGCGCACACTTCGCGGCCCCCCCGTGCCGGATCGGGGAGCGCCCCGGTCAGCAACAGCCGCAAATTGGGCTTGGCCGCAAATATCGCTTGCGCGGCCGCATCGGCATCGGGGGCGACCACGACTTCGGTGAAAATGCCGCTGATCGCTGCCGCCGTCGCGCCGTCGAGCGGGCGGTTGACCGCGATAATCCCGCCAAAGGCCGACACGCTGTCACAGGCAAGGGCTGCGGCATAGGCAGCCTCGATCGTCGCCGCCGTCGCCACGCCACAAGGATTGGCGTGTTTGACGATCACGCATGTCGGGTCCGCATCGCGAAACTCCGCGACCAGCGAAAGTGCTGCATCGGCGTCGTTGTAATTATTATAGCTCAGGGCCTTGCCCTGCACTTGGCGCGCCGTGCCAATTCCCGGCGCCGATGGGCCGCGATGGTGGTAAAAGGCCGCGCTCTGATGCGGATTCTCGCCGTAACGCAAGCCCACCGGCCGCTCCAGGATGAGCGGCAGCGTCGCCGGATAGGCTTCCCCCTGATCGGCAAACGCAAACCAGCTCGCGATCATGGCGTCATAGGTCGCGGTTGCCGCAAAGGCCTTTGCCGCCAGCCGCTTGCGCTCGTCCAGCGTCGTCTCACCCCGCGCGACCAGCGGATAATCGGCTGGGTCAGTCACAATCGCCACAAATTCGTGATTCTTCGCCGCCGACCGCACCATGCTCGGCCCGCCAATGTCGATATTCTCGATCACGTCATCGCGTGGCGCGCCCTTGGCGACCGTCGCCTCAAACGGATAGAGATTGACGATAACCAGGTCGATTGCGCCGATCGCATGCTCGACCATCGCCGCCACATGCGCCGGATCGCTGCGCACCGCGAGCAGGCCGCCATGCACCACGGGGTGGAGCGTCTTGACCCGCCCGTCCATCATTTCGGGAAATCCGGTCAGGTCGCTGATGTCGCGCACTGCAAGCCCCGCCCCACGCAGCGCCGCCGCGGTGCCGCCGGTGGACACGAGCTCAACCCCCCGTGCCGCAAGCGCCTGCGCCAGATCGACAATGCCGGTCTTGTCCGACACCGACAGCAGCGCGCGGGTAATGGGGATGGTCGTCATGGCAATCGGGCTCCGCAGGCGGGGGTGGATGACCCGCTCTGGCCTGTCAGCGCGCGCGCTTCAAGACCCAGCTCACGCTCGCGCCGCCTGCGGGTGCCTCGCCGACAATCACGAGCTGGCGGGTCGGATGTGCGGTGCCCGTTCCATCGACCCACAGGCTGTCGTCAATCGCCAGCGTCCCGCCCCGACAGCGGAATTGCCACAGCGCCCCGCCGGGCACGCGCAGCAACGCGGCCATGCCATCGGTGGTCGGCGTCGCCTCCACCCCCAGCCCCAGGTGAAAGCGCACCGCAAAGGGGGTGGCGCCCCGCCGGCTCCTGCGCCCCACGGGAAGCAGCATGTCGTCGCCGCGCAAGTCACGCCCATCGCTTGCGAGCACAAGCTGACGGCGGTGGATAAAGCCAAAGCGGCGGGCATAACCATCATGGCTCGCCTCAATCCGGCTCGACGTCTCGCTTTCCTGGCGGCTCAGCTCGACTTCGACCACGCCCTTGCCCAGCGTGCCGTCGCTATGGATCGCGGTTGAATTGCTGTCGCCGACGACGAGTGTTGAATGCGCTGCGGTGGTGCGCAGCCCCTCGGCAAGGCGATCGGCGACTGAACGGGCAATCGCACGCGCACCACCGCAATTGACGATGAGGCGCACCGGCCCTTCGGAAAATTCAAAAGCGAGGGTGGAGCCGCATCCCCCCTCTACCAAACGCGCGACCGGCGGTGGTGCCGCATCGAAAATGAGCACGCCTTGCGCCGCACTGATCCGTTGATAGCCCCAATCGCGCGCCTGACGCAGCGGCCGGGCGCGCACGCCCGACGCGTCGATCACCGCGGCAATGGCATCCGCCGTCATCGGCCCGCCACCCTGCCAGCTCGACATTGCCCGATCACCGTGCATCACCGCCAGCAGTGCCGGAACCAGCCGCGCCAGCGCCTCGCCCACAAACGCCGGTGGCTCCAGCCGCCGCGCGGCATAGCCCTCGCGCAGCAGCGTCAGCAGCGCGATCAGATCAAGCTGCGCCGCCGCCGATCGCTGCACATTGCCGCCATCGGGGAAGATCGCTGTGGCAAGCGCGCGCTGCAGCCCGGCCTCGCCACCTTGTTGGCGCGGTTCACCGCCCGCAATCAGCAATCCGGCCATGGTGACACCGCACCATGCCGCCACCCGGCCCGCACCCGGCGGCAGTTTTTCCGCACTACTGTCAAGGTGGCGGGCACCCCGCGCGAGTGCATTGAGCACCGACGAGCGATAGACCAGATCCGCACTCGACAGGATCAGCGGCGCATGCGCCGACCAGAACAGGATTCGCCGCCCCAGCATATCGGCCCGCCAGGCGGGTTGAGACACATTTTCGCCGTGCCGGGCGAGCCAGGCCCGCATCAGCCCTTCGGCAATGGGCGCGCCCTGGGCGCGGGTCGCCGCGCTCGACAAATCGCGCAGCCAGGCAAAGCTGTGCAGATACTCGGCGAAGGCATTCGACCAGTCGGGCCGGGCAAAGTCGATCTCGGCGATTGCCCGCGCTTCGCCCATCCACTCGATCCGCCCGTCGAGCATCGCGCTCCCGCGCACGGGATCGCCAAAAATCGGATCATCGGGCACCGCGATCAGCTTGAGCGGGTGCTTGCCGTTCAGCCGCAGGCCATGGAGCGGCGTGCGCCACGCCAGCCGGTTGATCCGTTCTGCGAGCCGTTCGGCCAGCGACAATCCCTTGTCACCGCCCAGCCGGATCAGCCTCTTGCCCTGCTCAATCGTGTCGATGAGCGTGTCGCGCGGATCGTGGTCGGCCACTATCCCCTCAACGCGGCGATATTGGCGGCATAATGCTCGGCGCCGCCGCGAAACACGGCGGTTCCCGCGACCAGCGCATCGGCGCCTGCTTCGACACAGGCGCGCGCGGTGGCGGGATCGACGCCGCCATCAACTTCAAGGTCAATCGCCTTGCCGAGCTTGTCTATCATCATGCGGATCGCGGCGATTTTCTTGAGCTGCGACGCGATGAAGCTTTGCCCGCCAAAGCCCGGATTGACGCTCATCACCAGCACCAGATCGACTTCCTCCAGCACATAGTCGAGCATTTTGGCAGGCGTCGCCGGGTTCAGCACCACGCCCGCGCGGCAGCCCAGCGCCGTGATCCGCTGAAGCGTGCGGTGGAGGTGGGGCCCCGCCTCTGGATGGACAGTGATGGTGTCGGCCCCTGCGTCGGCAAAAGCCTCCAGCAGCGGATCAACGGGCGAAATCATCAGATGCACGTCAAACGGCTTGGCGGTGTGCGGACGCAGCGCCTTGATTACCGCCGGGCCAATCGTGATGTTGGGCACGAAATGCCCGTCCATGACGTCAACATGGATCCAGTCGGCACCGGCCGCGTCGATCGCGCGCACCTCCTCTCCCAGCCGCGCGAAATCGGCGGACAGGATTGACGGCGCAATGTGGACGGGGTGTGACATGCCCGATTCTCTAGCATGACCGCGCGCCCCCGCAAGCGCCTAGCTCAGGCGGTTCGACGCATTCTTGCAACAAAAAATCCGTCACAGCCGCCCGCATCCGCCACCATGCCGGGCAGGATGCGCAGCCACCCCTGGGGCGTCACCGCGATTCCCGGCGGGACTTCGCCGGGCGCAACACGTTCGATGGCATAATCGAGCCGCTGGCTAAGGAACTGGCCGATCTGTTCCTCCCCCTCCTCCGGTTCCAGCGAGCAAGTCGCGTAGACAAGGGTGCCGCCGGGCCGCACCCAATCGGCCGCGCGCCGCAACAACGCCGCCTGCACCTCGGCCAGCTCGGCAATCGCGGTATCGCGCACCCGGTGCAGCACGTCTGGATGGCGGCGGAAAATACCGGTCGCGCTGCACGGCGCATCGAGCAACAGCGCTTGGGCGGGTCCGGCTGGCGCCCAGTCAAACGCATCCGCCGTCACGACGTCAGCCAAAAGCCCGGTGCGCGCGAGATTATCGCAAAGTCGCGCGACACGACTTTTGGCGCTGTCCACCGCTGTCACTTGCCACCCGGCGGCGGCGAGCTGAAGCGTCTTGCCCCCCGGCGCGGCGCACAGATCAATCGCGGTGCCCGCCCCCGGCCCGATCAGCCGCGCAGGGAGCGACGCCGCCAGATCCTGCACCCACCAGCGCCCATCGCCATAGCCGTCGATGTCGGGCACCGCCCCGCGCTCGGCAAGGCGCAGATGGCCGGGCATCAGGCTAACCGCGCCCAGCCGCGCCGCCATGACGTCGGTATCGGCGGCATCCGCCAGCGTCAGGTCAAGTGCAGGCGGCCGGGCCAGCGCCTGTGCCGCCCCGCGCACCATATCCTCGCCCCACGCCCGCCCCCACCGCGCAGCCACCGGCGCGGGCAGCGATGGCACCTCGGGCAGAGTCATGCCTTTTCGCATCAGCGTGCCGAACACGCCGTGGACCAGCTTGCGCGGGCCACCATCGACCAGCGGCAACACGGTCGCAATCGCGGCGTGCCCCGGCGTGCCCAGCGCCAGCGCCTGCACCAGCGCGATGCGCAGCGCCATCCGCGCCTTCGCATCATCCGGCAGCGGGCGCTGCGTCGCCGAATCGATCAGCGCGTCGAGATCGCCCAACCGCCGCAGCGTCTCCGCCGCGATTGCATGCACCAGCGCGCGGTCATCCGCGCGGGTCAGCCCGCGTGTCGCGCCCGGCAACCCCGCTTCCAGCGGTTGGCCCCGGCGCAGCACCGCGTCGAGCAGCTTGAGCGCCGCCAGCCGGGTGGCGACCCCCGCCGCCATGGCGCTGGCTCCCCCGTTTGCGGTCTTCCCCTCAGGGCCGTCTTGCGCATCTGCGTTCGAAATCCGATGTCTCCGCGTGTTGATAAGGAGAGTTACTCATGGGCCAGCGCCCCGATCATGTGAAGCCGCCTGCGCATCTTTCGCCCAGTCCGCCCCTGCCCAAACCGGCGCCAGTGCCGGTGCCGGTATCGGGGGAGGAAATGCGCGATCCGATGGGGCTGAACCCCGTGCGCTATGGCGATTGGGAGCAAAAGGGGATGGCGATCGACTTTTGATCGCCCGGCTCAACCAAATTCGGCAGCAATCGGCCGCGCCAGCAATCGCTCAATCGCGTCGCGAACCGGCTCCCCCGCGAGCAGCGAGCAAACCGCATCGACGACCGGCATCGCGACCCCCATTGCTGCCGCCGCCTCGGCCAGGACCGGCGCGGTCGACGCGCCTTCCGCCACGCTGGTGCGCCCGGCCAAGATATCGGCGGCGCCGCGCCCCTGCCCCAATTCCACCCCCAGCGAATAGTTGCGCGACGCGACCGACGAACAGGTGAGCACCAGATCGCCCAGCCCCGACAGCCCGGTCAACGTTTCCGCCCGCCCGCCGCGCGCTAGCCCAAAGCGCGTCATTTCTGCAAAGCCGCGCGCGATGAGGGCGGCCCGCGCATTCTGGCCCAGCCCCGCGCCGTCAACGACACCGCACGCAATCGCCAACACATTCTTCACAGCACCGCCGATTTCGGCACCCACGACATCGTCCGACACATAGGGGCGGAACATCGGCGTCGCGAGCCGGTGCGCCAGCCGCCCGGCAAGCGCTGTATCCGCCGATGCAATCGTCACCGCCGTTGGCAGCCCCAGCGCGACTTCGCGCGCAAATGTGGGGCCGGACAGCACGGCAATTGGGGCGCGGGGGCACACATCGCCCGCGACTTCGGCCATCAGCTTGGCCGTCCCGGCCTCAATTCCCTTGGCGCACAGCACTAGCGGCAGTCCGACACGCGGCATCGCCGCCAATATGCCGCGCAGATATTGGGCCGGGACCACCAGCATCAGCGCGTCGCAGTCTTGCATCGCCGCCAGATCGCCCGTCGCCGCGATCAACGGGGAGAGCGGCACGCCGGGCAGGAACGGGGTGTTTTCGCAGGCCTGGTTGATCGCCTCGACCACCGCTGTCTCGCGCGCCCAGAACCGCACCGGCAATCCGTCGCGCGCCGCGACCTGCGCCAGTGCGGTGCCCCAGGCGCCACCGCCGATCACGCCCAGCCGCATCGCGGCGCCGCTCATGCCTTTACGCCCGCGCCGCGCACGGCTTCGGCTAGCGGGTCGAGCGGCCAGCGCGGCCGGGCGGCGACATCGAGCGGGTCGGTCAGCCCGGCGGCAAAGCGTTCCGCGCCTGCCCAGCCGATCATCGCCGCATTGTCGGTGCATAGCCACAGCGGCGGCGCGACAAAGCGCAGGCCATGCGCCGCCGCCAGCCCGGACAAAGCGCCACGCACCGCCTGATTCGCCGCCACGCCGCCTGCGACCACCAGCGCGGTTGCCCCATCGGCTTGGCCGATCGCCCGCGCCGTCCGGTCGAGCAGGCATTCGACCACCGCCGCCTGAAACGACGCAGCAATATCTTCCGTCCGGTAAAGCCCGCTATCGGCCGCGCGCAGCACCGCGCTTTTCAGGCCCGCAAAAGAAAAATGGGGCTCCGGCGATCCCTTTAGCGGGCGGGGCAGCGGGACAGCGGCGGCATCGCCCAGCATCGCCGCGCGCTCCACCGCCGGGCCGCCGGGAAAGCCAAGGCCAAGCAGCTTGGCGGTCTTGTCGAACGCCTCTCCCGCTGCATCGTCGATCGTGGTCGCCAGCCGCCGATAGCGGGCAACCCCTTCCACAAACAGCAATTGGCAATGCCCGCCCGACACCAGCAACAACAGATAGGGAAAAGCGAGGTCGGGGTCCGACAGGCGCGGCGACAGCGCGTGCCCCTCCAGATGATTGACCGCGATCAACGGCTTGCCCGCCGCGTGCGCCAGCGCCTTGCCCGTCACCAGCCCGACCATCACGCCACCGATCAGCCCCGGCCCGGCGGTCGCGGCAACCGCATCGACATCGGCAAGTGTAGCACCCGCTTCGGCGAGCGCTGCCTCGACCAGCGGCATCAGGATTTCGACATGCGCGCGCGCCGCGATTTCGGGCACGACCCCGCCATAGGGGCGGTGCGCGGCTTCCTGCCCCGCCAGCTTGTGCGCGCGCACGACGCGCCCC
>PNLG01000411.1 GCA_013822915.1 Sphingomonas sp.
AGCGGCGTGTTCTTCCGCGAAAAACCCGTCACGATCCAGGCGCTCCGCCACTGGTCGGTCGCGCGATTGGCACGCGCGATCGACCATTTGCGCCGTGCCGAACGCGCCGCCATCGCGCCCTTGACCGCGGGCGACGTGCACCTGACCACCGCGATGATCACGGTCGCGCGCGGTGTCGACGGCGGGGTGCATTAGAGATTGCGTCGAGCTGACTGAGACATACGCTAAAGTAGCATTTCCGCCGCTGGATCGAGCGCCAGTGCGAGGCGGCGCGCAGCCCGACGGGCAAAGCTCAGCGTTTCGCGGCGCCGCGCGGCGGGCAGCATTGGCTCGCGATGCGCCTCGCGCAGGATCGACGCATCATAGCGATCAGCGACAATCAACCCGGTGCGCTCTGGCAGAAAGGCCAGGCCGTCCAGCGGTGCTGTGTCGAATCCCATCGGCACGGCCCAAAAAAAGCGATCGCAATGCGCGAGATAATCCCGCCATTTGCTATCGCCCAGCAAATCGGCGCGCGATACCTTGATCTCGACAATTACAATCTGCCCGCGCGCGTCAATCGCCATCAAATCGGCGCGACGCCCGTCCTCCAGCGGCACTTCGCCCACTGCCGTCAAGTCATGGCGCAGCAACATGCGCGTTACCCCGCGCGCGACATCGGCGGCCGATAGCGCGGCGGCAAGCGGGTTGGGTGAAAGATCAGGGCGTGACTCCATCACCATGCCCGTAGAACATTAATAGAACAAAGAGAAGCGGCACGCGCTTCCCCCCGCTCAGCGATAAAAGATGTGATGCCCAATCGTTGCGACCCGTCGCTTGCCCCATTTGGGCGAAACATGCGCGGCATGAAAAAACATCGCGCCCGCCACCGGATCGGTCCAGGCCTTGCCAAGCGCGATCTGGGCAATTGCCATCGCGGTGCGGTAACTTGCATGATGGGCGGCAGGCGTCGGGATAACCCCACGCCGCACAAACGAAAACTGCCCACGCTGCGCTACGACACCACAAACCGATGCGGGAAAGCGACCCGACTGCGCACGGTTGAGTATGACATTTGCAACCGCCAGCTGACCGGTCATCGATTCGCCCTTAGCCTCATGAAAAATCGCCGAGGCAAGGCAACGCAGCACGTCATCGGGCGCGGCCGGCATCGGTTGCGCAGCGACCAACGCCGCAAGCGTGACAGGCGGCTCGACCGGCGCGACATCGCCTAGGTCATTGGGCGGCGCATCCTCGGGAAAAAGCGCGGGCAGCGGATCGGAACCGGGGGCTGAAGGAACAAGGGGCGCCGCCGTAAGCGGGCGCTGCGCCTGGGAAGGCGATTTGTCCAATTCCAGCGCAAAGCCAGGCGCACCGGCGGCAATCAAGGCTGGAATCACAAAAAGGGCCGCCAAAGCGGCAATTCGAACGTTATACTTCATCAAACTTCATACTGGGCGGCGGGTGCGCGGTAGCGTGCTGCACAAATGCGCGCGCTCCGGGCGGGCCCTCCGACTGCGTAACCGAGCGATATCGCACATCGTCCAGCACAACGCGATTCAAGGGCCGCCCCTTTGACGATGGGAAGTTAATGGGTCAATCAAAACCCAATATCTGCGCGGCGAACCGTTCAACGTGTGCGATATCCAGTTCAATCACCCATAAATCGGGGTCTGTTGCGCGCCGCCTTTGCCAATATTCGGTGGTCGCGCGCGTATCGGCGGCGGCAGAGTCGCCGACGATTCCGGTGACGATGAGCGTTTGACGGCCGGATGCGTCCACACCCCGCTCAAGCGCGCGCACGCCCTGTCCGCGCTCACTTGCCAGCATGAGCACGGCACCCGCATCAGCATCGCCCCGCGCAAGCACAACCGCCATCCCGCCCGCATCGTTCACGCGCCGCAACAAGGCACTGACGGTAATATGCGTTGGAATGCGCGGTGCGCTCACATCTGATATCCGGGGAGCGAAGAAAGCGGCATGCGCGAGCGCATGAACGTGCCGGTGCCCCGCGCCACTTCCTCGCCAGCGCCGTCGAGTAGCCGGGCATCCGCGATCAGCACGCGTCGCTGACCGCTGATCCAGCGGCCCTCCGCCACCGCTGGCCCGTGCGCAAGCGGCCGTGTGAACAACAGGTTGAACTGCGTCGTCAACAAAAACCGGTCGCTGACCAACGTATTGGCCGCATAAAACGCTGCATCGTCGAGCATTTTGAAATAGGCAGTACCATGCGCGGCCCCGGCGGCATGAAAATATCGCTCGTCGACCGTGAAGTGGATTCGCGCTTCGCCCGGGCCCGAAATCTCGAGTTTTGACTCAAACAGCCGGTTGATCGGTGCCGCCGCATATAGAGCTTCGAGCGCGCGATGATGCGCCGACGCGCCAACCGCGGCCCCGCGCCCGTCAGGCGGCGTCACGCGATTCGTCACCCGTCCACAGCGCATAAAGCGCATCCGGCGACCCCGCCCCGCGCAACTTCGCCACAAAGCCCGGATCGCGCAGCCGCCGCGACACATTGGCGAGCGCCTTCAGATGTTCAGCCCCCGCACCAATCGGCGACAGCATCATGAACACAAGGTCCACCGGAAGCTCGTCAATCGCCTGAAAATCAATCGGTTGTTGCAAATGGACAAACAGACCGACGATCCGATCCAATCCGTCAAGCCGACCATGCGGAATCGCAATGCCATTACCAAAACCGGTTGACCCGATCCGCTCCCGATCGGTCAGTGTTGCAACAATCGCGCGGACATCCAGATCGTGCGCTTGCGCTGCAACCGTCGCGACCAGATTGAGCAATGCCTTTTTGTTAGTAACCGTAACGCCCGCCAGCACCGTGCCCGGCTTTAGCAAATCACTGTAATGGATCATATGGTTCCTGGCGCAGCCCGATGCCGCCGCAATCGCGGGGTAAGGCGTCGCCCCTTAGCGCCAAACAACCCGCAGTGAAAGCATTACCGCTCTCGGTTCGGCTCAACCCAACCGATCGTGCCGTCCCCCCGCCGGTAAACCATATTATGCGCGCCGGTCGCCGAGTTACAGAACAGCAACGCATTGGTATTGCGCAGATCGAGCATCATCACAGCATCCGATACGGTCGCATTAGGCACATCGACACGCATTTCGGCGATGACAGGCGGAAAGTCCTGCGGCTCGGCCTCTGCTTCCGGCTCGACGAATAGCGTGTAACCGGCATCGTCGAGCGGCGGCGGCGCACCTGCGGTGGTCTGGCGATCCTTCAGCCGCCGGACATAACGGCGAAGCTGCTTCTCGATCTTGTCGGCTGCCCCGTCAAACGCGTTGTGCGCGTCCATCGCGCGGCTGCTGCCTTTCAGAACCACCGCATGCATGACATGCGCGACAATGTCGCAGGTAAAGCCGGCATCATGCGGCCCCTTGCCCAATATGACATGCGCGGAGAGCGCGCGCGCAAAATGTTTGTCGGCAATGCGTTGCAGCCGATCGGTCACATGAGTACGCAGCGCGTCGCCTGTATCTACCTGATGACCCGAGAGGCGAATATCCATAATCATCTCCATCCGTTGCGCGGCACCCCGCGCGATCAATCACTGCGCCCATGGGGGCAGTCGTCACCGGCTAACCCGGCACCGTTGTCCACAAGGGTTCGTTGATCGTGGACAAAAACTCGGCGTGGCGCGCCCCTTCCTCGATGCTGGGGGCAAAGTGTCGCACCGGGCGGGCGACGGCAGGTGCGGCCGGGTGAGCGGCCATCGCCGCTGGCGCGGGCGCCTCCCCCTCCTGCACCAGTGCAAAGCCGATCTGGCGACCGCCCATCAACTCGACATAGACTTGCGCGAGAAGCTGGGCATCGAGCAACGCGCCGTGGAGCACGCGGTGGCTGCGGTCCACACCGAATCGGGTGCATAACGCATCGAGCGAGTGTTTGGCGCCCGGCAAGCGCACCCGCGCGATCGCCAGCGTATCGACCATCCGCTCAAGATCAATCGACGCGCGCCCGCACAGTTTCAGCTCACCGTTCAAAAAGCCAAAGTCAAAGCTTGCATTATGCGCCACCAGCGGACTGTCCGCCAAAAATGCCAGCAATTCGTCGGCATGATCAGCAAACCGTCGCTTATCCGCGAGAAAGGTATCGGACAGGCCATGCACGGCAAAGGCTTCGGCCGCCATCGGCCGGTCGGGGTTCAGATAAGCATGGAAGCTTTTGCCGGTTGGCACGCGATTGACAATTTCGATGCAGCCAATCTCGACCAATCGGTCGCCGCCGGAAAAGCTGAGCCCTGTGGTTTCAGTATCAAAAACGATCTCGCGCATTGGCAATGTTATCCCCCCGCAGCGTCCAAGAGGCAAGCGATGACCGCGCGCACCGCCGCGCGCGTATCATCAAGCGACACATCGGTCGGAATGACAAAATCAGCCCGGGCCCGCTTGTCAGCATCTGGCAATTGCCGCGCTAGGATCGCCTCAAACTTCGCCGCACTCTGTCCGGGTCGGGCAAGCACACGCGCGCGCTGCACGTCGGGCGCGGCGGAAACAACCGCAACCTTGTCGACATGCGCGTCGCCGCCGGTTTCGAACAACAGGGGGACATCGAACACGACGAGCGGCGCCGCACGATGACGTAAGACAAACGCTGCGCGCGCCACCCCCACGGCAGGGTGCACAATCGCCTCCAGCCGTGCGATCGCTGCCGAGTCGTTGAGCACCACAGCGCCCAGCTTCGCACGATCAACACCATTTTCGGTGGTTGTACCGGGAAACGCGCGTTCAATCGCCGGGACCAGCGCGCCATTCGGACCCTGAAGCGCATGGACGGTTGCATCGGCGTCGAACACCGGCACCCCTTGATCGGCGAACATCCCGGCAACGGTCGATTTGCCCATGCCAATCGACCCGGTCAGCCCGAGCGTTATCATTGAAGCAGCAAATCGCGCAGCGCCGCATCCCGATCGCGCGGGGGCGCCACACCAAAGAACAGCTCAAACGCAATCGCAGCCTGCCCGACCAGCATTTCCAACCCGTCGACAGTCGTAAGCCCACGCGCCGCCGCCTGTTTCAGCAGCGGCGTCTCAAGCGGGGCATAGACAATGTCATAAACAATCGCGTCGTCAGGGAGCGGCGCGAGATCAAGCTCAAGCGGCGCGTGCCCCGCCATGCCGAGCACGCTTGCATTGACCAGCAAATTCGCCGGCGGCACTGCGGTGGCGATCGGCTTGGCCTCCCCCTTCAACCCGAACCGGCTGAGCAGCGCGGCCGCTTTGAGCGGACTCCGCGCCAGCACCGTGACCGGGCCAACCTCCATCCGCGCAAGCGCAAACAACACCGCGCGAGCAGCACCCCCCGACCCAATCACCACCACCGGCTTGCCCGCCAAATCGGTATCGTCCAGCGGCGCGTAAAACCCCGCCGCATCGGTATTGGTGCCCTGAAGTGCGCCATTTTCACTCCGAAACACGGTGTTGATGGCACCGATCGAGTCGCGAACCTCACCGGGATCGCCCACATGATCGAGCGCGGCAAGCTTGTGCGGCAAGGTAATGTTACAACCGCGCCAGGCCGGATCGTCGCGTCGCGCGTCAAAATACTCGCCAAGTCCTACGGGCGGCACGGGCACCGCGCGATAATCAGCATCAATGCCCAATGCCGACAACCAGAAACGATGGATGAGCGGTGATTTCGAATGTGCGATCGGATCGCCAATCACGTCGGCGTAAGTCATGCCGGCATGGCTTCCCGCAATCGGAGATACGATAACGTGGGGATCAAGGGCATTCCCAATATCGCGAAATAATCGCCGTCGATGCGATCGAACAGCTGAACACCCATCCCTTCAATACGAAAACACCCGACGCAGTGGCTGATTGCGGGCCATTCTTGTGCCAAGTAACGATCGAGAAACGCGGGCGACAACGGCCTGACATGCAATCGGGCGACGTCGCAGTGGCGCCAGACAGGTCCGCCTGCCTCTGCGACAACCGCTGCACTGATGAGCGTAACGACGGTGCCAGACATCGCCTCCAGATGCCTTCGGGCCTCAGCTAACGACTCCGGCTTGTCGAGCATCGCGCCATTCACCAGCGTCACGACTGAATCACTGCCAATCACCAAGGCATCAGGATGCGATGCAGAAATGCGAACGGCCTTTGTTTCGGCAAGCTGATCGGCAATGTCGCGCGGCGTGGCACCGGCCGAGCACAAAGCGCCTTTGATCGCGTGCTCATCAACCGACGCGGGCAGAATTTCGGGATGAACGCCCGCAGCGGCGAGCATTGCCCGGCGAGATGCGCTGGCGGAGGCGAGAATCAGCCTCACAGATGCTGCTCGCGTTCGCTAACCAACGCGATGATCGCGGCGGCTGTTTCTTCGATCGACCGGCGGGTGACATCAATGACCGGCCAACCATTATCTGCAAACATCCGCCGCGCACAGGCAACTTCGCGCGCCACGGCTTCCTGATCGACATAGCTCGTCTCGGGCGCCTGATTCAGCGATAACAATCGGTTGCGCCGCACTTGAATCAACCGGTCAGCGCTGGTGGTCAGGCCAACAACCAACGGATTGCGCAGTTGAAACAGCGCAGCGGGCGGGGGAACTTCGATCACGATCGGGATATTCGCCGTCTTGTAACCCCGATTGGCCAAGTAAATGGACGTCGGGGTTTTGGACGAGCGCGAAACGCCCGCAAGCAGGATATCGGCTTCTTCCCAATCCTCATGTCCGACGCCGTCATCATGCGCCATCGTGTATTGAATCGCTTCGACCCGCTGAAAATAAGCGGCATCGAGCATATGCTGTCGCCCCGGCCGTGCTTTTGCGCGCTGACCGAGCATAGTTGACAACGCATCGGTCACCACATCGAGCGGCGCCACCGCCGCCAATCCCAGCGCACGACAGCGAGACTCAAGGCTTTGTCGCATATCAACATTGACAAGCGTAAACAGCACCAAACCGGGATTTTGGGTAATTTCGTGGAGGATGCGCTCCAGATGCGCTTCGCTGCGTACCATCGGCCAGAAATGCCGGATCGTCTCAACATCATCATATTGGGCAAGGGCTGCCTTCGCGATGTTTTCCAGCGTTTCGCCGGTTGAATCGGACAGGAGATGAAGGTGCAACCGCATCAGCGGGGCAATAATGTGGAAAACATGCGCATAATCGCTAGCGCAACTCTCGGCTTGCGCCAAGCCGCGAAAAGACTGTGGATCACATGGCACTCATCCACAAACTCATCGACAGCATCAACAATCATGCTCAGCCTGTGGAAAACGGGTATGATGACAAAGAAGCAGGCGTGCTGTCTCGGCTTTGCACGCACGCGCCTGTTGGCAAGTGCGGCAGGGATGCGTAAGCCCCAGTGTCAACACGACCACAATCGCAACATCCTTTCTTTAAGATTCTTTTAGAAGGAATAAGGGGGACGGACGAAGGTTTGATGACCAAGATTTTGCTCTCGACCGTAAAAGGCCAGCGCCATGACCGGCGTCCGATCTGGCTGATGCGCCAAGCGGGGCGGTATTTGCCCGAATATCGCGCGTTGCGAGCGGAAAAGGGTGGCTTTCTCGACCTGGTCAATGATAGTGATGCGGCGACGAAAATCACGCTTCAGCCGCTTAACCGGTTCGATTTTGATGCGGCAATCTTATTTTCCGACATTTTGATGGTTCCTGCCGCGATGGGCCAGGATTTACGCTTTGGCGCGGGCGAAGGGCCGGAATTGCGGCCGGCACTTATCGACCATAATCTGGCGGCGCTTTCTGCTGTGCCCGCGCGCCTCGCACCGATTTATGAGACAGTTCACAAGGTGGCGGCGCGACTTGACCCTGCAACCACCTTTCTGGGCTTTGCGGGCAGTCCATGGACAGTCGCCACTTATATGGTGGCAGGCCATGGCAGTAAGGATCAGGCAGAGACGCGCCGCTTTGCCTATCGCGATCCCCAGGCCTTTCAAACGATCGTCGACGCAATCACCGATGTGACGGTCGATTATCTTGCCGCACAATTTGCCGCAGGCGTTGATGCGGTGCAACTTTTTGACAGCTGGTCAGGGAGCCTGTCGCCTGCGCAATTCGAACAATGGGTGATTGCGCCAAATGCGGCGATCATAGCCCGGCTTCGGGAGAAAGTTCCAGGGGCAGTCATTATCGGCTTTCCCAAGGGCGCTGGGGCGAAATTGGTGGCTTATGCGGCGCAGACCGGCATTGATGCCGTCGGCCTTGATGAAACGCTCGATCCGGCATGGGCCAATGCCGTATTGCCGCCGGAAATGCCGGTTCAGGGCAATCTTGACCCACTCGCGCTGGTCACTGGCGGCATTGCGCTGACAATGGCGGTAGACCAGATTTTGACGGCGTTTCCAGAGCGACCACATATCTTCAACTTGGGGCACGGGATTGTCCAGGATACGCCGATTGCGCATGTCGAGGCGCTAGTGGCGCAGGTGAGACGGTAACATGGTTGGATGGCTTGGCATTGCTTACCCCTGGGTAAAGGCCGCGCATCTGGTATTCGTCATTTTCTGGATGGCGGGGCTGTTCATGCTGCCGCGCTATCTGGTCTATCATCAGGAAGATGGGCTGGACGGACCGCAAGCGGCGCGATGGATTGAGCGCGAGGCGAAATTGCGCACCATCATTCTGGGTCCGTCGATTGTAATTGTCTGGCTTCTCGGCTTGGCGCTAGCGGCGCATGTCGGTTTGTTCAGCGGTATTCCGGGGCTCGGTTGGCTGCACGTCAAGCTCGCGCTCGTGGTGATGTTGAGCGGGTTTCATGGATGGGCCGTTGGCTATTCAAAGGCGCTTGCGCGCGGAGTGACGAGACTGTCTGGCCGCTCGCTGCGCTTGCTGAACGAGATTCCCGGCGTGACCGTATCGGTCGTTGCGATCTTGGCGATCGTGCAGCCATTTTGATCGTATCCTGATAATTGAGATCACGGCCCGTTGACTTGCACGGGTGTCGATCTTAACTCGATAGTGACCGATGGGGCGCGTGCCGCATCGCGTATCCCTCTCCCTGACGCGCTTGGTTGCCTTGTTCGCGCATCATCGCCAAGCCATTCCTCCCGGATTATCCTATGCATCTTGCCGATTTGAAGAAGAAAACGCCCGCACAGCTTGTTGAAATGGCGGAATCACTGGGCGTGGAAGGCGCTTCAACGTTACGTAAACAAGATTTGATGTTTGCGATCCTGAAGGTTGAGGCAGAGAATGGCACGCAGATTATGGGGCTGGGCACGATTGAAGTGCTGTCCGATGGGTTTGGTTTCTTGCGAAGTCCAGAAGCAAATTACCTTGCGGGGCCGGACGATATTTATATTTCACCTAATCAAGTGCGCAAATTTGGCTTGCGGACCGGAGATACTGTTGAAGGTGAAATCAGAGGTCCCAAGGACGGCGAACGTTACTTTGCGCTGACCCGATTGACGTCGGTTAATTTCGATGATCCCGATGCGGTGCGGCACCGAGTTAATTTTGACAATTTGACGCCGCTCTATCCGGATAAAAAACTGACGCTCGACCCGCAAGATCCGACGATCAAGGACAAGTCGGCGCGGGTGATTGATATCGTATCACCGCAGGGCAAGGGCCAGCGTGCGCTTATTGTTGCGCCACCGCGTGTTGGTAAAACCGTGTTGCTGCAAAATATTGCGAAGGCAATTACCGACAATCATCCTGAGGTATTTCTGATCGTTTTACTGATTGATGAGCGACCCGAAGAAGTGACCGACATGCAACGCAGCGTCAAGGGTGAAGTTATTTCATCGACTTTTGACGAGCCAGCGCAGCGTCATGTGCAAGTTGCCGAAATGGTGATTGAGAAGGCAAAGAGATTAGTCGAGCACAAGAAGGACGTCGTTATCCTGCTCGATTCAATTACCCGACTTGGGCGGGCCTATAACACAGTGGTTCCAAGCTCAGGAAAAGTGTTGACGGGCGGCGTCGATGCTAATGCCTTGCAGCGTCCAAAGCGGTTTTTTGGCGCCGCGCGCAACATTGAAGAAGGCGGGTCGCTCTCGATCATTGCCACCGCATTGATCGATACCGGGAGCCGAATGGACGAGGTTATCTTCGAAGAGTTCAAGGGCACCGGCAATTCCGAGATCGTGCTTGACCGCAAGGTCGCTGACAAGCGGATTTTCCCAGCACTCGATGTTGGCAAGTCGGGGACACGCAAGGAAGAATTGCTGGTGGATAAGGGCAAATTGTCGAAAATGTGGGTCCTGCGTCGTATCCTTATGCAAATGGGCACAATTGACGCGATGGAGTTTCTGCTCGACAAGATGAAGGATTCCAAGACGAACGAAGATTTCTTCGATTCGATGAATCAATAGGGCACGCGCATCCATGTGGCATTTGGCATCCGTGGCCGGGGAAGTCATGTCGATGGCAACGCTATGGGAGCGCGTTCTCGCCGATTTTGGTAATATTACTTCCGCATCAGCATTGCTCGCCTTCGCCACCGTTGTCTTGCTGGACGTCGCGCTGGCTGGCGATAATGCCATAGTCGTTGGGGCGCTGGCAGCAGGGCTGCCAGTCGATCAGCGCAAGCGTGTGATCGCGGTGGGGATCGCTGCTGCGTTGGTGTTGCGGATCGGTTTTGCGATCGCCATTCTTTATGGGTTGGAACGCTTCAAACATTATGGATTGGTGTTCGCGGGCGGCTTGTTGCTGATCTGGGTCGCGTGGAAAATGTATCGCGAGTTACGGTCGCACGATGGGTCCGAAACGCCCGATGACCCCGACCATGCCATCGCGCCCGCGAAGAGTTTTGCTTCGGCGGCTTGGGCAGTAGCAGTCGCCGATGTGTCGATGAGCCTCGACAATGTGCTGGCGGTCGCGGGTGCGGCGAAGGAACATCCGGGCATATTGGTGATCGGCCTGGTGCTGTCGGTGGTGCTCATGGGCTTTGCGGCGAATATCATTGCGACTTATATTGAGCGTTATCGCTGGATTGCGTGGTTTGGATTGGTGGTGATCCTGTATGTCGCCGCGCGCATGATGTATGATGGATGGGTTGATCTGCGGCCCATGATGGCGATGATAGGATGATCCATGCTCCGCCCGTGGAGCTTGGGGCCTAGGCGGAGTAGCGCGCTTGAAAATCAATGTCGAAGTTGAGTGTACCCCGGAAGAGGCGCGTCGCGTCATGGGCCTGCCCGATTTTACTCCGGTGCATGAAAAATACATCGCTATGTTGCTTGAGTCGATGGACGGCACGGTCAAGCCTGAAATGCTCGAAGCGATCATGCGCAGCTGGGCACCGATGGGCGAAGCGAGCATGAAGTTCTGGCAGAAGCTGTTCGAAAGCGGTGGCCGCGCCGGTTGAGCGCTATGTCGGTTGACACGATTTTTGCGGTCGCGAGTGGCGCGCCGCCCGCAGCTCTTGCGATTGTTCGGGTTAGCGGGCCCCACGCCTTCGCTGCCGCACGCGCATTGGCGGGGGCATTGCCGCCCAACCGCATGGCTGCGCTGCGCACGATCCGCCACGCCACGACCGATGAGGTGTTGGACCACGCGGTCGTTGTGACTTTTGCCGGGCCGCACAGCGCGACGGGTGATGATGTTGTCGAGCTTCATTTGCATGGTGGTCGAGCGGTGGTGGCGGCAGTGTTGGCAGGGCTCACGGCGCTTCCCGGACTGCGCGCGGCCGAGCCAGGGGAGTTCACCCGGCGTGCGCTAAGTAATGGGCGCATTGATCTTGCTGAGGCGGAAGGACTTGCGGACTTGCTGGAAGCGCAGACCGAGCGGCAACGCCGCGCGGCAATGCGCTCCGTCGAGGGCCGGTTGAGTGCCGCGGTGACGGGCTGGACTGCGCAGCTGTTGCAATTGGCGGCGCGCGTTGAGGCCTTGCTCGATTTTGCTGATGAGGAGGATGTGGGGGAAGTGATTGACCCCGCGACGGCCGCGGCGCTTGCGTCGCTGATCGCCGATATCGACCGCGTGCTGACCGCTCCACCTGTCGAGCGGTTGCGGGACGGGGTTCGCGTCGTATTGGCTGGGCCGCGCAACGCGGGCAAGTCAACGCTGTTCAACGCATTGGTCGAGCGTGAGGCCGCGATTGTCTCGCCCGTCGCAGGCACCACACGCGATATTGTCGAGGCGGCGGTGGTCCGGCGCGGCATCGCCTATGTCATCGCGGATACCGCCGGGTTAGTGGACGAAACCGACGATGTGATTGAGGCGATTGGCATCGGCCGCGCCCGCGCCGCGACAGCAGCTGCCGATATTGTGCTTTGGCTTGGCGATGCGCGGCCGCCAGTCGCGGATCGGTCGCTATGGCTGTATCCGCAAAGCGATGCGCGCCCGCCGCCTGCGGACTCTGAACGAATCGCGCTCTCCGCAGTGACGGGGGAGGGCGTGCCAGCGCTGTGGGAAGCGATTGAGGCGCGCGCGACATCGTTGCTGCCTGCGGAGGATCAGCTGGCGTTGAACGCAAGGCAGCGCGCACTGTGCCACCGCTGTCGCGATGCACTGACGCAGGCGCGAGTGGAACAGGACTTGCTGCTGATCGCCGAGAATCTGCGAGTCGCGCGTGTCGCCCTTGATGAGATTACGGGGCGAGCGGGCGTGGAATCGGTGCTCGATGCGTTGTTCGCGCGGTTCTGTATCGGCAAGTGACGTTTCACGTGGAACATTTTGACTCGCGCGCGCGCGCATTCTAGCGAGCGCCGATGCGCGATTATGATGTCATTGTAGTGGGTGGTGGTCACGCCGGCACTGAAGCGGCAGCGGCAGCGGCCCGGCGCGGCGCGCGCGTGGCGCTGGTTAGTTTTGACGCGCGCAAGATTGGCGCGATGTCGTGCAATCCGGCGATTGGCGGTCTGGGCAAGGGGCACCTTGTCCGCGAGGTCGATGCATTTGATGGCTTGATCGCTCGCGCTGCCGATGCAGCAGCGATCCATTACCGGATGCTCAATCGCAGCAAGGGCAAGGCGGTGCAGGGGCCCCGCGTCCAGGCCGACCGCAAGCTCTATGCGGCCGCGATTCAGTCGATGCTTCGCGCGCAACCCCGCCTCGACATTGTTGAGGGCGAGGCGGCGGCTCTGCACTTCATCGGCGACAGGCTGGCGGGAGTCGTCCTTAGCGGTGGTCAGCGGCTTGCCGGGCGCGCCGTGGTGCTGGCGACGGGGACGTTTCTGGGCGGGCGCATCTTTCGCGGGGAGGAACGGGACGAAGGCGGCCGCATCGGCGAGCGGGCCGCCACTGTGTTAGGGGCGCAACTCCGGGCGCTCGATCTGCCGATGGCGCGCCTCAAGACTGGAACGCCGCCCCGGCTCGAGGGGCGGACGATCGACTGGGCGCGGCTTGAGCAACAGCCTTCCGATGATGAGGCCTGGACGTTTTCGCCGATGACCGGCGCACGCATGCTACCGCAACTGTTCTGCGCAGTGACCCGGACTAATGCCCGCACGCACGACATTATTCGGGGCGGACTTGATCGGTCGCCGTTGTTCAGTGGCGCGATTGCGGGGCAGGGGCCGCGCTATTGCCCGTCGATTGAGGACAAGATTCACCGGTTTGGAGATCGTGATGGGCACCAGGTTTTTCTGGAGCCGGAGGGGCTCGATGATCCGCTCATTTATCCCAATGGCATTTCAACCTCGCTGCCCGTCGATGTTCAGGCGGCCCTGATCCATTCGATGGAGGGGTTGGAATCGGCGCGGATCGTGATGCCGGGCTATGCCGTAGAATATGATTACATTGATCCGCGCGCGCTCGATGCGACACTTCACCTTGCGCGGAGTCCTGGATTATTTTGCGCAGGGCAGATCAACGGCACCACCGGCTATGAGGAGGCGGCAGGGCAAGGGCTGATCGCGGGGCTTAACGCGGCGGCATTCGCACTTGGGCTGGAGTCGGTCGTGCTCGATCGGGCGTCGAGCTATATTGGCGTCATGATTGATGACCTGACGCTGCACGGGGTGACGGAACCCTATCGGATGTTGACAGCGCGCGCCGAATATCGGCTCCACTTGCGCGCGGACAATGCCGAGACGCGGCTGTCAGCGATGGCAGCACGCGCGGGAGCGCTGGGCGAGGGGCGTCAGGCGCACGTCGCGACGCGGGACGCCGCGCTGGCGCGCGTTCGCCAAGCGCTTGATCCTGAGCTGAGTGCTGCGACGTTGCGCGCCCGCGGTGCCGACTTGGTCGATGACGGGGCCCGGCGTCCCGGCTTTGAGTGGTTGCGCTTCCCCGGCGTCGCGATCTGTCATGTCCTGCCCGAAGTCGCGCGCCTTGCCGATCCAGACATCGTTGCCGAGATCGCGCAGGATGCACGCTACGCGCCCTATCTTGAGCGACAGGCGAGCGAGATCGCCTTGTTGCGGCGCGAAGAGGCGAAGCCGTTGCCGCCGATGGACTATGCGTCGGTGCCGGGGTTGTCGAGTGAGATGGTTGAACGTCTTTCCGCAGCATCACCGACCACGCTAGCCGCGGCCGGGCGTGTTCGGGGTGTGACGCCTGCCGCGCTTTCCGCCATTTTGCTGCATAGTCGACGTTCGGCATGAGCGACGCGGCGGCGCGGGCGTGGGTGCGCGAGCGGTTCGGTGTTTCACGTGAAACACAACTCGCTGTCCTGGCCGATCTGGTGGTGGCCGAGGCCGAGCGGCAGAATCTCGTGTCGGCGGCGACTCTCGATGCGTTTTGGCATCGGCATATCTTGGACAGCGCGCAATTGCTGCGCTTTGCCGATGACTCCTGCGGGCATTGGGTCGATATCGGGAGTGGCGCCGGTTTTCCCGGCCTGGTTATCGCGATTCTGACCGACCGACCCGTCACCTTGGTCGAGCCGCGGCGGCGACGCGCAGACTTCCTGGCGCTCGCGGTGCAACAACTCGGTTTGGCGGAACGAGTTGTGGTTGAGGTTTGTCGTGTCGAGCAAGTAGCCGGCGTTGCTGCCGTCATTTCGGCGCGGGCGGTGGCGTCGCTGCCTAAACTGCTGGGCGCCGCGGCGCACTTATCCACGGCAAAAACGCGCTGGCTGCTCCCAAAAGGGCGATCGGCGCGCGAAGAAGTGGCGGCGGCGCAGCGATCATGGCATGGCATGTTTCACGTGGAACAAAGTCTCACCGATCCCGAGTCGTTGATTGTCATTGTCGAGAAGGTCGCCCGCCGATGAGCTGCATCACGATCGCTAATCAAAAGGGCGGTGTTGGCAAAACCACCACTGCGATCAATCTGGGCACGGCGCTTGCCGCCACTGGGCAGCGTGTGCTGCTAATCGATCTTGATCCGCAGGGAAATTGCTCGACCGGATTGGGGATTGGCAATGCCGCGCGCACGCATTCGTCCTACGATCTGCTGATCGGCGAGCTTGGCCTTGGCGATGCCGCGATCCCGACCAAGGTCCCACGGTTAAGCATTGTGCCGGCCACGGTTGACCTGTCAGGCGCGGAGATTGAACTGGTCGATCTGCCTGAGCGCACGCACCGGCTGGCGCGCGCGATTTCGCGTGGGCGGCAAGACTGGGATGTGATCCTGATTGATTGCCCGCCGTCGTTGGGTTTGTTGACCATGAATGCGATGGTCGCGGCCGACTCGCTGCTCGTTCCGCTGCAATGTGAGTTTTTTGCGCTTGAGGGGCTGAGCCAATTGCTCAGCACGGTTGAGCGGATCCGGTCGCGCTTTAATCCCGGCTTGTCGATCATGGGGGTTGCGCTGACCATGTATGACCGGCGCAATCGGTTGACCGATCAGGTGTCGGACGATGTGCGTGCAGTGCTTGGCAAAGTGGTGTTCGATACGGTCATCCCGCGCAATGTCCGCTTGTCCGAAGCGCCAAGCCATGGCTTGCCGGCGTTGATCTACGACCATCGTTGCCCCGGCTCCGAAGCCTATATCGCACTCGCGCGCGAGTTTATCGCGCGCCTGCCCCGACCCCCTCAGGATAACAAAGCCGCCGCATGAACGATCAAGCACTGGAGTCACCAACTGCTGCCCGTAAACCTCGCCCCGGCCTTGGTCGTGGCCTGTCCGCGCTGATGGGTGATTTGGCGCGCGAGGAACCGGTCGCGTCGGGTTCCTCGCCCACTCCCGGCCTGCGGATGTTGCCGGTTGGGTCCATGACACCGCATCCCGATCAGCCGCGTCGCCGCTTTGATGAGGCAGCACTTGACGAGCTGGCGGCGTCGATTGCGACGCGCGGGGTGATTCAGCCGATTGTGGTCCGCCCAATGGGTTCCGGCTATCAGATTGTGGCGGGCGAGCGACGCTGGCGCGCGGCACAGCGCGCACGACTCCATGAAGTTCCTGTAATCATTCGTGATTTTGACGAGGCCGAAACGCTGGAAATCGCGCTCGTTGAAAATATCCAGCGCCAGGATCTCAATGCGATCGAAGAGGCGCAGGCCTATGCGCGGCTGATCGATGACTTTGGCCATACGCAGGACGCACTGGCCAAGATTGTCCATAAATCGCGCAGCCATGTCGCCAATCTGCTGCGACTGCTCGATCTGCCGACGAGCGTGCAGACGCATGTCGTCGAGGGGCGGTTGACCATGGGGCACGCCCGCGCGCTGATCGGTGCGGATGATGTCGACGCGCTGGCCAGCGAAGTCATTGCCAGAGGGCTGTCGGTTCGCGACACTGAACGGCGCGCGCAAGCCGCAAAGCTATCCACGCCGGGCCGCGCAAGCCACGGCCCCAATCCCGACATTGCGGCGTTGGAAAACCAGCTTGCCGACCTGTTAGGACTGCCGGTCAAGGTCAGTTTTGGCGCCAAGGGCGGCACGTTGACGCTCAGCTATTCGACGCTCGACCAACTCGACATGATTTGTCAGCGGCTGACGGGCGAACCACTTTAGCGTGCGACAAAACGCACATCGAGCTCAAATTGCCTGCTCACCCCGCCATTTAGTGTGCTGACATTAGAAATTCGGGCCGATTGACGTCCGGCGGTCGCGGCGGGGGATGTCGGCAAACAACGCTGCCATGGCCGGAAAGCGCTTGTCCTCCAGCGCATAGTCGCGTGCCGACCGCCCGGCGATATTGTCGACCTGGTCGGGATTGGCGCTGGCGGCCAGCAATTCGCGCACCGCATTGAGGTTGCGAAGCTGCACCGCGCGGATTAACGGCGTCTCCCCCGCCTGATTGGCCAGATTAAGGTTGGTTCGCCCCTTGATCAGATCAGGAATGACGCTGTCGGCGCCTTGAGTAACCGCCAGCATCAGCGGGGTATTACCCTTCGCGTCGCGCAAATTGGGGTTGGCCCCTTTTTGCAGCAGGAACCGCGTATATAGCGCATCGTTCCGCTTGGCGACGATGTGGAGGGCGGTTTCGCGCGTCGAATAATCCTGGGTATTGACGACGGTGGTGCCGGGTTTGTTCAAAATCTCGGTGATTTCGGGGCCTTTGGTCTTGTCCTTCTCCGACTCGCGGATCGCCTCCAGAAACTTATAGCCTTCCGACTGGCCGAGCTGTCCGCTGGCGCGGTGGATGCCCGTGATGGACATGCCGAGCAAGAGCAATGCCGCAAAGGTTCGGAACACACATAGGGTCATGGCGCACTCTTATCGCGAAGGTCGATGCCGCATACTATACGGGCTTGTCAGCCGAGCGCTACCCGATCATGGCTGTGTGTGGGATGAACAACCGATATCTTCTTGCGCTGGCGCTGTCGCTCGGGGTTGCGTTGGCTGGGTGTGCGCTGCCCGCTGAAAAGCCGCCGCTGGCCGGTGCAGCGATCGGCGGGCCGTTTTCGCTGACCGATCAGCATGGCCGTGCGGTGAGCGATCGCGATTTTGCCGGGAGGTTTCGCATTATCTATTTCGGCTATACCTATTGCCCAGATGTCTGCCCGGTCGATGTGCAGACGCTGGCCGCCGGGCTGAAGCGCGTTGAGCAGCGCAACCCGGCGCTTGGCGCGCGGATTGTGCCGATTTTCATCACGGTTGATCCGGCGCGTGATACGCCCCCGGTTCTGAAGCAGTTTGTGTCGGCCTTTCACCCCCGCATGGTGGGGTTGACGGGCACGCCCGCCGCCATCGCCCGGGTTCAGGCCGCGTTTGCGATTTTTGCCAAGGCACAGCCCCCGGCGGCAGACGGCGGCTATATCGTCGATCACTCGCGCCAGGCCTATTTATTCAGCCCCGATGGCAAGCCGTTGGCGTTGTTGCCGCAGGACGGCACGCCTGACCAAGTTGCGGACGAGATCGTCCGCTGGGCGCGGTGAGCGCGCGTTTTTCGGCCCGCGCCGCGTGAGTGCGCGTTTTTGGGAAGACGGCACGCCGCTCGACAAACTCGACCGCGCGCAGTGGGAGGCGCTCTGCGATGGTTGCGGCAAATGTTGTGTCCACAAGTTGGAAGATGATGAAACGGGTGAACTCTATCCCACCAATGTTGCGTGCCGCTTGCTCGACCGGCGCACCGCCCAATGCTCCGATTATCGCCACCGCCACGCTTATGTCGCCGAATGTGTGCGGCTGACCCCGGCCAAGCTCGCGTCGATCGACTGGCTGCCGTCAACTTGTGCCTATCGGCTGCGCGCGGCGGGGGAGCCGTTGCCCGACTGGCATTATCTGGTGTGTGGCGACCGCGAGGCAGTGCACCGTGCCGGCATGTCGGTGCGGGGCTGGACGATTTCGGAGGATGATGCTGGCGACCTCGAATATCACCTGACCGACCGGACGCTATGACGTCGCCCCTGCCCCTCGTGCTTCCGCTTCCGGCGCCTGCCCCCATCGCCGTGGTGCGCCACCCGCGGGCGCGGGCGGTGCGGTTGCGGGTTGATCCGGCGACCGGCGAAGTGCGGCTGGTGCTACCGCCGCGCGCGTCGCTGGCAAGCGCAATGCGCTGGGCGGCGGAGAAGAGCGCGTGGATTGCGGCGGCGCGTGCGAAACTGCCCCCGCCGCGCCCATTTCTGTCCGGTGCGCACCTGCCCTATCGCGGCGGAGAGCTTGAGATTTGCTGGCGGGCCGATGCGCCGCGCCGTGTCACCCGTGAGGGCGATCGGCTGATCTGTGGCGGTCCGCTTGACGGCCTTGCCGCGCGGATCACGCGCTGGTTGCGCAGCGAAGCGCTGGGGCTGTTAAGGGCGGAGACGACCGAATTCGCGCATCTGGCGGGGGTGGACGTCGCGCAGATTTCGCTGGGCGATCCGCGCGGACGCTGGGGGAGTTGTTCGGCGCGCGGGACGATCCGCTATAGCTGGCGGCTCATTCTGATGCCCGATATCGTCCGACGCGCAGTGGTCGCGCATGAAGTCGCGCACCGCGTCCATATGCATCACGGCCCCGCCTTTCACGCGCTCGTCGCCCGGTTGGTTGGACGCGATGCTGGCCATGCGCGCGACTGGCTCCGCACGCATGGGAGCGCGCTTCACTGGGTCGGCCGCTCGGCCTGATTGCGGGGTGCAGGGGGCGTCGCAGGCGGGCGCCGTTGCGGTGCCGGTCGGTCGAGCGCGCGGTCGAGCCAATCATCGTCGAGCCGCTCGCCGCGCGCCTGGCCCGGGCTTGGCGGGATCGTACCGCCGGTGGGCGCCTGGTCGAACGGATCGTCGCTCCCCGGTTGCTCAAGCGGCTCGGTGCTGGGCGGGGTGATCGGGTTTCCGTCCGCGTCTACGAACAAGCCATTGTCGGGCTCGCCAAAATACTCCTCCTCCCCCAATCCGGCCTCGGCATCGGGAAGGGTCAGGCCGGTGTCGAATTGTTCGACCGGCCTTTTGGCGACCGCGACCTTCATGAACGCGGCAAAGGCGCGGGCCGGCGCGGTGCCGCCGTGCAAGCCGGGCACCGAGCGCGCATCGTCCCGCCCCATCCACACGCCCGTGGTCAGCCCGCTGGAAAAACCCAGGAACCAGCCATCTTTGGTCGAGGTGGTCGTCCCGGTCTTGCCCGCGACCGGGCGGCCGATCTGCGCGGCTTTGCCGGTGCCGGTATTGACCGCAGTTTGCAACAAATCGGTCATCGCCTGTGCGACAAAAGGGGCAACGAGCACCTGGCTGCGATCGACCTCATGCGCATAGATGGTCACGCCATTGGCGGTGACCTTGGTAATGCCATAGGGGGTAACCGCGACCCCCTTGTTCGCGACTGAGGCAAAGGCGCGCGTCATTTCGATCAGCCGCACGTTGGATGTGCCCAGCACCATTGCGGGTTGGGTATTGACGTTGGTGGTAATGCCAAAGCGGCGGGCCATATCGGCAATTGTGCCGAATCCGACTTCTTCGCCGATTTTGGCAGCGACCGTGTTGATCGAATAGGCAAAGGCATTGCGCAGCGTCGTCTCGCCAATGTTGCGGCGCGAATCATTTCGCGGTGTCCAGCCGTTGATGGTGACGGGTTCGTCGACCACGGCATCCTCGGGCTTTTGTCCGGCTTCCAGTGCGGCGAGATAAACGAACAGCTTGAACGACGACCCTGGCTGACGCTGCGCCTGGGTCGCGCGGTTGTAGATTGACGACACATAGTCGCGACCGCCCACCATCGCCCGCACCGCGCCATCGCGGTCAAGCGACACCAGCGCCCCTTGCGTCCCCGCCGGGGCGTTGGTGCGGACTGCGGCGTCGGCGGCGCGCTGTGCCTCGATGTCGAGCGTGGTCCATACCTCCAGCGGGCGCGTGGTCTCATCGACCAGCACGTCGAGCTGCGGCAGCGCCCAGTCGGTGAAATAACGCACGCTATTCTGTTTGGGTTCGGGCACAAAGCGCACTGCGGTCAAGTCGATGCGTTTCGCCGCGCCCGGCGCAATCTTGCCGTTTTCCGCCATCAGGCGGATGACGACCCCCGCGCGACCCCGCGCCGCGTCGATGTCGGCGGTGGGCGAATAATGCGACGGCGCCTTGACCAGGCCAGCGATGACAGCGGCTTCGGTCAAGCTGAGTTGCTCTGCGCTGTGGCCGAAAAACTTGCGCGATGCGGCATCAACGCCGTAAGCGCCGCCGCCGAAATAGACTTTGTTCAAATAGAGTTCGAGGATCTGGTCCTTCGAAAATTTCCGCTCCAGCGCCAGCGCCAAAATCCCCTCGCGCAGCTTGCGGCTGACCGAATAGCTGTTGGTGAGAAAGATGGTGCGCGCGACTTGCTGAGTAATCGTCGAGGCACCCTGAAGCCGCCGTCCGGTGCCGCGATTTTCCAGCGCAAAGCGCGTGATGCGGGCAAGGGCAATCGGATCAACGCCGGGGTGCGACCGGAAACGCCGATCCTCCACCGCAATCATCGCGTCGCGCATGATCGCCGGAATCTTCTCATACGGCAGCCAGTCGCCAAAACTGGGGCCGAGCGAGGCAATGACGGTGCCATCGACCGCATGAACGCGGATTGTTTGCCCATTGGGGGATGATTTCAGCTCGTCAAAGCTCGGCAGGCTGGCGCGTGCGACATAAACCGCAATCGCCAGCGTGATAAACGTGGCGACACCCAGCCCGATGAGCAATTGCACCGCCAGCACGAGCCGCCGACGCCAAAGGGGTTTGGGAAGGGAAGAGCGCGCCATCAGTCTTTCGGGAGATAAGCTCTAAACCGCCCCGCGACAAGCATGCGCCAAGTGGCGGTCACTGTTCGCGCGGTCGAAAGTCGAGGCTCACTGAATTCATGCAGTAGCGCAGACCCGTCGGGCGCGGCCCATCGGGAAAGACATGACCCAAATGGCCGTCGCAACGCGCGCATCGGCTCTCGATGCGGATCATGCCGTGGCTGGCGTCATGATGGTCGGTCACATGGTCGGGCCCGATCGCTTGCGAAAAACTGGGCCAGCCCGACCCCGAATCATATTTGTCCGCGCTGTCGAACAGCGGGAGTTCGCACGCTGCGCACACATAAAGGCCATCGCCCTTATGGTCGTTGTAACGGCCGGTAAAGGCGCGCTCGGTCCCTGCCTCGCGCAGGACATGATATTGTTCGGGGG
>PNLG01000112.1 GCA_013822915.1 Sphingomonas sp.
ATGGTTATGCCGCCACCGCCGCGCGATCATCGAACAGCGCCTTCAGATCCTTTTTCAGGATTTTTCCGTTCGCGTTCCGGGGCAGCGTTTCCTTTACAAAGCGGATCGCGACCGGCATTTTGAACGCGGCAAGATGCTGGCGGACCCACGCCTGCAATTCCGCCTCGGTCGCGCTGGTACCAGGCGCCAGGTGAACCACCGCCGCCGGCTCTTCGCCAAGCTGCCGATGCGGCAGGCCGATCAGCGCGCAATCGGTAACGGCGGGATGCGCGTAAAGGACGTTTTCGACTTCGCTTGAATAGATATTCTCGCCACCCCGGATGATCATGTCCTTGGCGCGGTCGACGATATAGAGGAACCCCTCCTCATCCAGCCGCGCGAGATCGCCGGTGCGCACCCAGCCGTTCACAAAGGTGGCCGCTGTCGCCTCCGGCTTGTTCCAATAGCCCTTCACGATCATTGGCCCGCGCGCCCACAGCTCGCCGACCTCACCAACCGGCAATTCGCGCTCCCCCTCCTCATCCATGATTTTCAGGTCGGCAACCGCCACCGCTGGGCCAGCGCTGGTCGGGCGGTTCAGATAATCCTCCGCCGCATGGCCGGTCACCGTCGCCATCGTCTCGGTCATACCCCAGCCATTGCCGGGCAGCGCGCCGAATTCGGTGTAGATGCGCTTGACGAGTTCAGGTGCGGACGGCGCGCCGCCATAGGAAATCGCCTCCAGGGAGGACAGGTCATATTTCGCGCGGTCGGGATGTTCGAGCAATTGCCACGCAATCGTCGGCACCCCGCCGGTCGCATGGACTTTCTCGCGCTCAATAATCTCCATCGCGCGCACGGCATCCCATTTGCGCATGAAAATTAGCGTCGATCCGCTGGCAATCGCCCCCATCATCCCCGCGCTGCACGCGGTCACATGGAAAAGCGGGATGCAGGTGAGCATCGTCCTGGGGGTTGGCGCGGGGATTTCATCACCCCGACGCATCAGGGTGCGCGCACCCGAATAGCCGCTGGAGAAGATGTTGGTGATCAGGTTGCGGTGCGTGCCCAGCGCGCCCTTTGGATTGCCGGTCGTGCCGCTGGTGTAAAAGATGGTGGCGTCGTCATCGGGTGCAATCTCAACCGGCGGCAGTGCTGCGGCGGGCAAGCCCGCCCAGTCATGCGGCGTGCCGATCAGTGGCTCAAACGCGCTCGCCCGACCATCAAGCGGGGCAACCGCGCGCGCCACGAAAATATGCTCCAATGCGGGCAAGGAGCCATAATGCGCCGCCAGCCGGTCATGGCGCTCTCCGTCGATGAACAGCACGCGGCTGCCTGAGTCTTTCAGGCCATATTCAAGCTCTGCCCCCGTCCACCAGGCGTTGAGCGGCACCACGATCGCGCCAATCGCGACGCCTGCAAAAAACACCACCGGCCATTCGGGCAGGTTGCGCATGCACAGCGCAACCCGATCGCCCTTTTGCACCCCCATCGCCACCAGCCGGGCCGCAAGCGTGGCCACCGCGCGGTAATTCGCTTCATAGGTGACGCGCTCATCTTCATGGATGGTGAATTCGCGGTCCCCGTGCGCGCGCGACAGCATCATGATCTGCGCCAGATTGGCGGGTGCATGTTTCCACACGCGGGTGGGCACGCCGCCGATGTCGACCGTCTCCATCTCAAACCGCGCGCCAGGGGCGGTCAGCGCCGCGTCGATAGCCGCGAGACTCATTTTTGGCCACGCCGGATCAAGGGCGATCAGGGGTTCGCTAAAGGTTCTCGCCACGCGGTTTCTCTCCACCAGTTGAATTTCGGGTTTGGCCTATCCGCCAATTACATAAAGGTTAGTGTTGATTCATGCGCCGCTCAAGGCAATAGGAGGAAGAATGTTTCGAACCGGGGGTATGGAGAGAGTGATGGCTTTGGCAGACCCTGAAACCCATGGATTTGACGCACGCCGACTCGCGCGAATCGACGCGCTGCTGAACGAACGCTATGTGGCGCCCGGCCTGCTCCCCAATGCGCAGTTGCTGATCGCGCGCGGCGGCGACATCGTCCATTTCTCGCATCAAGGATCAGCGAGAGAGGGCGGCGCGCCGATCAACGAAACATCGCTGTTCCGCATCGCCAGCATGACCAAGCCCATCACCGCCATCGCATTCATGATACTGGTGGAGGAGGGCAAGGTCGCGGTCGACACCCCGGTGCACCATGTCCTGCCCGAATTTAAGGGACTGGGCGTTTACAATGGCGGCGGCGGCGGCGTGCCGTTCATCACCAAGCCGACCACCGAACCGATGCGGATGCTCGACCTGCTACGCCATACCAGTGGGCTGACCTATGGCTTTCAGAACCGCAGCAATGTCGATGCCGCTTACCGCGATGGGAAGCTGGAGAATTGGCACGGTAATTACGATCTTGACGAATTTGTCGGGGCGCTTGGCCGGTTGCCGCTCGAATTTTCACCCGGCGATGCGTGGAATTATTCGGTCGCAACCGATGTGCTGGGCGCCGTGATCCAGCGGGTGAGCGGGATGACGCTCGATGCGTTTTTCCGCGCCCGCATTTTCGAACCGCTCGGCATGCACGACACGTTTTTTACCGTGCCCGAAGACAAGGTCGACCGGCTGACCGATTGCTATGACTGGGTGCCCGGCGGCAAGAAACTCTCCGACCGCGGCGAGCAAAGCGCCTGGAGCCGCACCCCGCGGCTCTTGTCGGGCGGTGGCGGCCTGGTGTCGACCGCGCTCGATTATCACCGCTTCTGCACCATGTGCTTGAACGGCGGCACGCTGGCGGGCGCGCGGATCGTCAGCCGCAAGACGCTGGAGCTGATGACGCTCAACCATCTGCCGGGCGGCAAGGATCTGGCGTCGCTGTCGAAATCCTTATTCAGCGAGACGCAAAATGCCGGCACCGGCTTTGGCCTCGGCTTTGCCGTCACCATGGACGTTGCAAAAACGATGATGCCGGGGTCGGTAGGCGAATTTTATTGGGGCGGCATGTTTTCGACCGCCTTCTTCATTGACCCCCGCGAACAGATTAGCATGGTGTTCATGACGCAGTTGCGCCCGTCAAGCACTTACCCGATCCGCCGCGAACTCAAGACGTTGATCTACAGCGCACTGACCCGTTAATCGTCCTTGCAGGAGAGTTTTCATGACCAGCCCGATCACCACCGAACGGCACGGCGACGTCCTTGTCATCATTTCCAACAGCCCGCCGGTCAACGCGCTGGGCGCGGCCGTGCGTCAGGGGCTGGACGCCGGAATCAAGGAGGGGCTGGGCGACCCGAGTGTGAAGGCAATGGTCATCCGCTGCGACGGCAAGACTTTTTTCGCGGGCGCCGACATCACCGAATTCGGCAAGCCGATGCAGGAACCCGGCCTGCCGACGTTGCTCGACATGATCGAGGCAGCGGACAAGCCCGTGGTCGCCGCGTTCCATGGCACCGCGCTCGGCGGGGGGTGTGAAGTGACGCTTGCCTGCCACTACCGGATTGCCGATCCTAAAGCGGTGATCGGCACCCCCGAAGTCAAGCTCGGCCTGTTGCCGGGTGCCGGCGGCACGCAGCGGATTCCGCGCTTGGCGGGCATTCCGCTCGCGCTGCAGATGACGGCGATTGGCGATCCGATCCCGGCCAAGGTCGCGCTTGCCGCCGGGCTGATCGACCGCGTTGCCGGTGATGGCTCGTTGGCCGAAGACGCCATCGCCTTTGCCCGCGAAGTGGCGGACGCCCGCCCGCTCCCCCGCGCGAGCGAAAAGACCGCCGCCGCCGATCCCGATGCAGTGGCCACATTCAAGGCTGCCAATGCCAAGCGCTTCCGCGGTTTCGACGCGCCCGCCGCCAACATCGCGTGCGTTGAAAAAGCCACCGACGGGTCGAGCTTTGCCGATGGCATCACGTTTGAGCGGCAACAGTTCATGAAGCTGATGCTGGGCACACAAAGCGCCGCGCAGCGCCATCTGTTCTTCGCCGAACGCCAGGCCGCCAAGATCGACGGCATTGCCCCCGATATCGCCCTGCGCACCATCAAGCGGGTCGGCGTGATCGGTGCGGGCACCATGGGCGGCGGCATTTCGATGAACTTCCTGTCGGCAGGCATCCCCGTCACCATCGTCGAGATGCAGCAGGACGCGCTTGATCGCGGCACCGGCGTCATCCGCAAGAATTACGAAGCATCGGCCGCCAAGGGGCGGATGAAACCCGAGCAGGTCGAGGCCGCAATGGGCGCGCTCACCCCCACGCTCAGCCTGAACGACCTCGCCGATTGCGACCTGGTGATCGAGGCGGTTTACGAGAACATGGACGTCAAGAAAGAGTTGTTCGGCAAGCTCGACGCGATTGTGAAGCCGGGCGCGATCCTGGCGTCCAACACCAGCTATCTCAACGTCGATGAAATCGCCGCATCGACCAGCCGTCCGCAGGATGTGGTCGGCATGCATTTCTTCTCCCCCGCCAATGTCATGAAGCTGTTGGAAGTGGTGCGCGGCGCAAAGACCGCCGACGATGTGCTGGCAACCGTGATGGCGCTTGCCAAAACGATCCGCAAAGTCGCCGTTGTCTCGGGCGTGTGTCACGGCTTTATCGGCAACCGCATGCTGATGCCGCGTCAGGTGGAGGCGAACAAGCTGTTGATGGAAGGCGCAACCCCCGAACAGATCGACCGCGTCCATGTCGAATTCGGGATGCCGATGGGGCCGTTCCAGATGAGCGACCTGGCAGGCGTCGACATTGGCTGGCACCGCGACCCGACGCGTATTGAAAATATCCGCGACGCGCTGTGCGCCGAGGACCGCTGGGGCCAGAAAAAGGGTGCTGGCTTTTACGACTATGACGAAAAGCGCAACCCGACCCCCTCCCCCCGGGTCGCCGAGATTATCGAGGATTTCCGTAGCCGGTCGAACTTGCCCAAGCGCGAGATTACCGACGAGGAAATCATCGAACGCACGCTTTACACCATGGTCAATGAAGGCGCGCTGATCCTTGAGGAGAAAATGGCACAGCGCGCCAGCGACATCGATGTCGTGTGGATCTATGGCTATGGCTGGCCGGTGTATCGTGGCGGACCGATGTTCTGGGCCGACACCGAGGGCACGAAGAAAATCGTCGCGGGGCTGGAGAAGCACGGCTTCACTGTCGCCGAATTGTTGAAGGCCAATGCCGAAAGCGGTGGGCGGTTCAAGTGACCGCCGCCGCTCCGGCCACTCTGCCGGCCACCGCCGATCTTGGTTTTCAGCTGAATTTCTTCAAGCTGATCGTCACCGACATGCAGGCGATGATCGACTTCTATACCGGCGCGTTCGGCATGGTGGAGGCTGGCCCGCGGATCGACTTGCCCGAGGCTGAGGAAGCGATGCTGACGATGCCGCAGGGCCGGTTCACGCTCGTGCTGTTTCGCTGGAAGGATGAGCGCGCGCTTGCGCCAGGTTCGGCGCATGGGCCGGTCGGCTTTCTGACGAAGGACATTGATGGGGCCTTTGCGCGGCTGCTCGATCACGGCGCGCGTGCCTTGCGCAGCCCTTTTGCCATGGGGCCAATGAAGATCGCTTTTGTCGCCGATCCGGAAGGGCATGAAGTCGAAATGGTTCAATTCGTCCGCAACGAGCCGCCATCGGCATGAGGAGCGCGCTCGCCACCGCAGCCGCGATCCGATCGGGCGAGACGACCGCGCTTGCCGAGTGCGAAGCGGCGATCGCCCGGATCGAGGCGGGCGATGGCGCCATCAACGCGGTCGTGGTTCGCGACTTCGACCGCGCGCGTGCGACGGCACGGGCACTCGACGCGCGTGGGCCCGTCGATCCGGCCATTCGACCGTTTCACGGCGTGCCGATGACGGTGAAAGAGAGCTTCGACGTTGCCGGACTGCCCACGACATGGGGGTTTCCCGAGCATGCCGACCATGTGCCGCAGGTCAACGCCGTCGCCATCCGGCGGCTGAAGCGCGCGGGCGCGGTTATCCTGGGCAAGACCAACGTGCCGACCGGCCTTGTCGACATTCAGGCCAATAACCCGATCCATGGTCGGACGCGCAATCCGCACAATCCCGACCGGGTCAGCGGCGGATCGTCGGGCGGGGCGGCCGCGGCGCTCGCGGCGGGGTTTGTGCCGCTGGAGATCGGGTCCGACATTGGCGGGTCGATCCGGACCCCGGCGGCGTTTTGCGGCGTGTGGGGGCATAAGCCAACCTTTCGGCTGCTCAACGATCATGGCCATTTCTTTCCACGCAACACCGAAAGCGCATTAGCGCTGTCGGTGATCGGACCACTTGCGCGCGATCCGGACGATCTCGTCACCGCGCTCGACGTCCTGTGTGAAGCCCCGCTCCCGCGCCCGGCGGCACGGCCCGCGAGTGCGTGGCGCATCCTCATCCTGCCCGAACATCCGGGCGCGCGCGCTCAGGGCGCGATGCGCGATACGGTGGAACGGATCGGCGCGGCGTTTTCAAATGCCGGGGCGCAGGTCGAGCGCGGCCCCGCTGGCCTTCCCGATTTGGCGGCGCAGCACGAAGCCTATGTCCGCCTGTTGCTCGCGGCCTTGTCGCGTGGCCAGCCCCCGCAACCGGGGGTACCGCCACTCACGCCCGAGCGCTGGGCCGCGATGTTCGACGAACAGGCCAAGTGCATCCGCGACTGGTTGACCTTGTTCGCGCGCGTCGATGCGGTGATCGCGCCGTGCTGGGGCACAACCGCCTTCCCGCATGACGACACGCCAATGGCAAGCCGGTTGATCGACGTTGACGGGGAAGTGACGGCGTTTGGCGCGCAGCTTGCCTATCCCGGCCTTGCCACCTTCCCCAACTTACCCGCGACCAGCGTGCCCGTCGGCGTTGACGCGGACGGCTTGCCGATCGGGGTGCAGGTGATTGCCGCGCCCTATCAGGACCATCTCGCGATCGCGGTCGCGCGTGCGGCCCATGAATTGATGAGGAGTTGAGCCCATGACCGATCTTGATACCTTCCGCAGCGAAGCCCGCACCTGGCTCGAAGCGCATTGCCCGCCCGAAATGCGCGAGCCGGTGCGCAGCGAAAAGGACGCGACTTGGGGCGGCCGCAATCCCGATTTCCAACCGGGGCAAAAGGAATGGATGGACGCGATGGCCAGCCGCGGCTGGACCGTTCCCGACTGGCCGGTCGCCTATGGTGGCGGCGGGCTGTCGCCAGCGCAGACCAAGATCCTGCGCGAAGAGATGGCGGCAATGAAATGCCGCAACCCACTCAACAGCTTTGGTATTTCAATGCTTGGGCCAGCGCTGCTCAAATATGGCACCGAGGAGCAGAAGCTCGAGCATCTGCCCAAGATCGCGCGCGGTGAAATCCGCTGGTGCCAGGGCTATTCGGAGCCGAACGCGGGGTCCGACCTCGCCAGCCTCGCCACATCGGCGGAGGATGCGGGCGACCATTATATCATCAACGGGCAGAAAGTATGGACGTCCTATGCCGACAAGGCCGATTGGATCTTCTGCCTCGTCCGCACCGACAAGACCAACAAACAGGGCGGCATTTCATTCGTTCTGTTCGACATGGCATCGCCCGGTGTGTCGACCAAGCCGATCCTGCTGATCAGCGGCTATTCACCGTTTTGCGAGACATTTTTCGACAATGTCAAAGTGCCCAAGGCCAACCGCGTCCATGACGAGAATAAGGGGTGGGACGTCGCCAAATATCTACTCGGGCATGAGCGCGAGATGATCAGCGGCATGGGCCTTGCCTCGACCGGCGGCAATCCGTTGATCGAGGGGGCAATCGCAACCGTTGGGCTTGACCATGAAGGGCGCCTCGCGGACCCGCTGCTGCGCGCGTCGATCGCGCTGTTCGAAGTACGTGCCAAGGCGTTTGGCATGATGTCCGAACGCTTTATCGACGAGCTGAAAGCCGGGAAAGCGCACCCCGCCCAGCCCAGCATGATGAAGTATTACGGCACCGAGCTGAACAAGAGCCGCCACGAGCTGATGATGGCATCGGGCGGTTCGGACGCGCTCGAATGGGAGAGCGAACGGTCAAATGGTGGCGTAGGGCCGCGCGCCTGGCTACGCACCAAGGCCAATTCGATCGAGGGCGGGACAAGCGAAGTGCAGCTCAACATCGTCGCCAAGCGGATTTTGGAATTGCCCAGCGCTTGAGCGTGTGCCCCCTCTCCCGCTCACGGGAGAGGGTGAAGAAGGAAAAGAAAATGCCCCTCTATTTGACCGAAGAACAAACGATGTTGCGCGATACCGCGCGCGATTTCGTGGCCGATGCTGCCCCCGTCAAGCACATGCGGACGCTGCGCGATGCAAAGGATGCAACCGGGTTCAGCCGCGATTTGTGGCGACAATTCGCCGAACTCGGCTTTACCGGCGTGCTGATGGCGGAGGGCGATGGCGGGCTCGGCCTTGGCCATGTCGAAGCGGGGATTGTGCTGGAGGAGATTGGTCGCAACCTCTCCCCCTCCCCCTACCTCACCACCGCGGTGGCAGCTGTCGAGGCGTTGAAGGGCAGCGCGCACGCCGCGCGTTACTTCCCCGGCATCCTCAGCGGGGAAACGGTGGCCGCGCTCGCGATTGATGAGCGCGCCAAGCACGGCACCGGCATTGCGATGCGCGCCGAACGGTCGGGTAACGGCTTCACGCTGTCGGGCACCAAACAGTTCGTCACGCACGGCCATGTCGCCGATGTCATCATCGTGGCCGCGCGCACCGGCGGGTCGGCGGATGATCGCGACGGGATCACCCTGTTCGCGGTGCCGCAAGGGGTCGCCGGGCTGTCCGCCGATGCCGAGCGGCTCGCCGATGCGTCGATCGCCGCGCGGCTGACATTTGATGGGGTGACGGTCGATGCCGATGCGGTGATTGGCGAGGTTGATGCAGGGGCCGACCCCCTTGGCCGCCTGCTGCGCGCCGGGCGCGCGGGTGCTGCGGCGGAATTGCTTGGCGTCGGCGGCGGCGCGATGGACATGACCGTCAATTACCTGAAGGAGCGCAAGCAATTCGGCGTGCGCATCGGCAGTTTTCAGGCGCTTCAACACCGCGCAGCGCATCTGTATAGCGAGATGGAAGTGGCCCGCGCGGCTGTGCTCAAGGCGCAGCAATTGCTCGACACCAGCGATCCGGGCGCCGAACAGGCGGTCTCGGTCGCCAAGGCGATGATCAGCCTCGCGACTACGCTTGCGGTGCAGGAAGGCGTGCAAATGCACGGCGGCATTGGCATGACCGACGAATATGACATCGGCTTCTATATGAAGCGCGGGCGCGTGCTGACCGAGATGTTTGGCGATGCCAATTTTCACGCCGACCAACTGGCGCGCGCGGCGGGCTATTGATGAGCGACGCACCGGCGCATCCATCACCCACCGAGATGGCGGCAAAACTTGTCGATCTGCTCGATGTCGAAGAGGTCGATACCGACCTCTATCGCGGCAAGCGCGGCGATGACGGGTTCGGTCGCGTATTCGGCGGGCAAGTGATCGCGCAAGCGCTTCAGGCGGCGCAACGCTCAACCGATGATGATAAACAGGCGCATTCGCTCCACGCCTATTTCATGCGCCCCGGTGCCGAGGAACATCCGATCATCTACCGGGTGGTGCGCGATTTCGATGGCAAGAGCTTTGCCACCCGCCGCGTCATCGCAACGCAACGCGGGGTGCCGATCCTCAGCCTCACCTGCTCGTTGCAACGACCCGAAGATGGGCTCGCGCATCAGGACGTGATGCCCGATGTGCCGCCGCCCGACGCGCTCAAAAGCGATCTGGAAATCCGGCTGGAGACAGCAGACCAGATGCCCGAGCGGTTCCGCGCGAACTTCACCCGGCCGCGCATGATCGAAAGCCGCCCGGTCAATCCGCGCAGTTGGTGGAAGCCCGAAAAGCAGGAGCCTCAGCAATCAAGCTGGTTCCGCGTCGTGGCGCCCGTGGGCGATGATCCGGCGCTCCACCGCGCTATCCTGACCTATGCGTCCGACATGTCGCTGCTGGGGACAGCAACGCTACCACACGGCGTCAATTGGATGACGCACAAGCTCCAGACCGCGAGCCTTGACCATGCGGTGTGGCTGCACGAGCCGTTTCGCGCCGACGAATGGCTGCTCTATGCGTGCGACAGCCCATGGACGGGCCATGCACGCGGGTTTAACCGGGGGCGCATCTTCGCACAGGACGGGCGGCTGGTTGCGAGTTGCGCGCAGGAAGGGCTGATCCGGCTGCGCGAATAGGGAGGTGCGGGCGCCGCCGCGCGCCGGGCCGTTAGTCGCGCGCGACGGGTGCCAACCCACTTGGTCGCGCCGCTTCCCCATCGATCTTGAACCGCACTATCTTGACGCAGCCGGTGGCCCCTTGGGACGATTGCATCCGATACGCCAAGCGCATCGCGCCCAGCGCGGCCTGGCCAAAATCGGCGCTCGGCTCGCTGGCGATCACGCTCAAATTGCCGGTTTGTCCCCAAGGCGCAACATCATAGCCGATCACGGCCCACCCCTCGATACCGCGACGCCGAAACGCGTCAGGAAAAGCGGGGGTCGGCTTGGCCTTCCAATCGCCAGCGCCCCCGCACGTCGCTTTCTCCCTTGCCAACAGCGCTTCGGGGACGGCGGGTGCCGCCAGCGTTGCCCCGGTCCGCCAAAATGGCACGATACACCCACGCCGCGCGCGCGATTCAAAGCGTGACTGCGACACAGCGGCAACCGCCGCCTTGTCGAGCGCGGCATTACCGGTTGACCGATCAACTTTGATCTTGATGGGGCGCCCCCGCCCATCAACGTCAAAGCCAATCATGCTCCAACTACGCGTGCCCGGCGCTTGCGGAATCGCGCTAAAATCGGGATAGGCGCGCAGGCGCGGTGCCGGTGTTGGTTTGAAACAGTCCCCATCGCTTGGCCAGAGCCGCATTTGCTCCTCCTGCGTCCAAGGACGACCGGACGGGAAAATCGCATAATCCTGCAACGCCTCGCGCGGGGCATTGTCGATGTCGGTGATCGTCGGCTGATACGTCACCTGGCATCGCTCAGCCGACATATCGGCGCTAAAGCGGGCAGCGGAGAGCGTCGCCGCCAGATCATTGCCGTAAATTGGCCGCGAACCCGAGCTCTTGATCGACACAGGACGACCGTTCACATCGATCGAAAATTCTATCATCGCCGGAGCGGCCAGTCCCGAACCGGACCAACCGATCGCATAGCTTGGCTGCGGCAACAGCACTGGCTGCCGGGCAGTGCCTGCACATTCAACCGCGCCCGCCCGCCACGCAACCATCCGTTGCGCCGGGGGTGGAGGCGGCGGTCCGACAGTCGGCACCGCGTCCCGAACGACCGCCGGTGGGCGCGCTTGCTGCGAAGCGGCGGGCAAGCTGGCCACTACCCAGCCGATCAATATCAAGAGTTTAATCATCTTCTGCTTAGCTTAAGCCCCGATGATGACAATTTGGCGAAGCCCGGCGCACGCCGCCGTCGTGCCATCGTCCTGCCGCGATCAGGATTGGAGCCGCCCGCACCGATAGTGTCCGCCCCCGCACCAAGCCTCCACAATCCGTTTACCGTTGTGGTGCGACGGTCGCTCGTTATTCTGCCGGGGAGTCTGCCGCTGTGTTCACCTTGCCCAAATCGTCGCGCCAACGGCTGATCGCGCCGCTCGTCTCGCTGCTCATGCTGGGCGGGTGCAGTAGCAGCGCACCCACGATGAGCGGCACGATGAACGCCATGATTGCTGCGATCACGGGTGCGCCTACGCCTGCCCCCGCTCCCACGCCGGCACCGACCCCCACGCCGACGCCGACGCCGACGCCGACGCCGACGCCGACCACCAGCCAGAGCCCGACCCAAATCGGGTCCTGGCGGGAACTGATTGTCAACGCCAACGGCACGATCAACCAGGCGGAATACGCCCGCGTCGCCACCAATTACAACACGCCCGAGATCATGGACTATCGGCTCGGGCCAACGGCGGCGGATTTCGGCAACGCCCAGAACAACGCGGCGACGCTTTGGGGACCGGATTTGGCGAGCGGACAAGGGCTTTGGCCCAGCGGCTCACTGCCGACGAGCAACCCCGGCGAACCTCAAAAGTGCCTACCGCCGAGCCAGCAACCGCGCAATGAAGCCGACGAGAGCGCAAGGGGGCTGCAAGGAGGCGGTTGGCTGGTGGGTGGCCAGCATCTCTTCTTGCCCGACAACCCCAATGACCCCAGCTATAAATTCGGCATCAGCAACACGCGCGGGGCCGACGGGGCCTATTTCAACACAGGCGGTCTTTGCATGCGCTTGATCGCCGCGTGGAACCCCGATTGGTGGAACCGCAACAATATCGCGACGCCGGCCCAGCCCGAAGTGCGCGCGCTGGCCGAGCGGCGCCCGGATCTGCCGCTGGTGCCCGTCGCGATTGCGCGCGGGCGGGCCAATGCCAGCCAGGTCAGCTTCGCGGCGTTCCGCGACGGCACCATCATCCCGATCGTGGTCGGCAACAGCGTTGCCTACAGGCTGTTCGCCGAAGGCATCCGACTTCCAGCCGGCATGGTGCCAACGGCAATGGCAGTTACATCGGGCAACGAGTTCCTCGTTGTCACCATATGGGATACCAATACGGTAAGGGGCAAGCTCGCCTTTGTCGCGCTGCAATCGCGCCAGATGGCATGTTGCAACCCGGCAACCACTGGCCCCGATGAACGCCATTACTGGGGCACGCCCGGTGCGTGGACGATCCGCGGCATGAAGCTGCTCGGCCTTGTCGATCTGCCGTTTGCCGCACCGACCAGCGTTGATGTGTCGACCAATCTTGTGCTGCAGAACACACGCGGTTTTGCTGACAATAATGATCCGGCGCGCGGCGACCTGTCGCGGCAATCGGCACGCGATTTGTGGCGAGAGGTCAACCCGCTCTGGCCCGCCGACAAACGCTGGCACCAACTGGCATCGGGCGGCTATGCGATTGTCGCCTCGCGCGCCGAGGGCAAAGTAAGCTTTGTCGACATGACCCCGCTCCTCCAGTTTTACCGCGATATGTATTTGACCACGCAGGCGAACTTCAGTCGCACAACCGATACCAGTGTTACCGATCCGGGCAAATGGCCGTTCGCGTTCTCCGCCGAAGCGCGTCAGCGCCCGACAGTGGTGACGACGCTCGACATCGCGCAGCCGACGGGCGTCAGCGCCGGCGTCGAGGCGCAAGGATACAGCAATTCGCGCAGTGCCGAATATTTCGAATACATCCAGCGCAGCCCCCGCGAAGCCTGGTCAGGCGTCGAGCCCGAGCGCTACCTTAGCCGAAGCCGTGCTTTTGTTGCCTCTATGGATGGCACGGTGCGAATCTTGAACGTGCAAGGGCTGAACTTCCCGACATCGCCAGTTGGCAAGACGGTGTCAGCGACCCCGCTGGCCACATTCGCCGCGGGGCGCAATCCGAACTTTGCCAGTGTCAATGCCACTGCTACCGCCTCGGACGATCTGTGGCTGGTCAGCCGAGGCGACCGCCGGGTGACTTTCGCGTGGCCGACGGGCGATGTGCAATACAGCTTCACCGACAGCCGGCTGGTCGATCCGGTCGCGGGGTCTGTATCCTTCACACAGGCCGGATTTGGCGGTAACGGAGCCGGACGGGCGGTGAACACGCCCTTCATCTCGATCATGGACTTTAACGGTAAGGCGATCCTTACTTACGGCGTCCATCCGCGGGTGCGAAACACGACCGAACTCTACCGGTTCCAGTCGCCGTCGGGGGCGGTTAACGTCCTGTTCGGTTCGCGCGCGCCAACGCCGGGCAAGCCGTTCATGATGGATCAGGAGGAGATCATCTGACGACCGTGCATCGGGGGCGCGTGCGCACCCCCGATCGGCCCGCTAACGCGGCGATCAACGGCCCGCCAGCTTACACCGCCGTCTTGCCATATTCCTGGCGCGTGACCGGATGACTGGACGACAGCCCGCCATCGACCGCAATCGCCTGCCCATTGACATAGCTTGCCTCGTCGGACGCGAGGAACAATGCCACCCGCGCCAATTCCTCCGGCTGAGCCGCGCGGCGCAGCGGGTTGAGGCGGCCGACCTTTTCCATCTTGCCCGCCTCGCGCGCATAATCGAACGTCGGCTTTGTCATGCCGGTTTCAGTCAGGCCGGGGCAAATCGCGTTCACCCGCACATTCGATCCCGAAAGCTGTTGGGCCGATGTCATCGCCAGGTTGATGACGCCCGCCTTTGACGCCGAATAAGCGGGCGACCCCGCGCCCGAGCGGATGCCCGCGACACTGGCGGTCAGCACAATCGCGCCGCCACCCTGCTCGGCGATGCGGGGGGCGGCATGTTTGACCGCGAGATACGGCCCGATCAGATTCACCCGCAGCACTTCGGTGATCAGCGCGACGTCGGTGTCGAAAATATTCGCCATCCCGCCCGAAATCCCGGCATTGGCGAACATCACGTCGAGCCGCCCGAACTGCTCGACCGCGAGCGCGACGGTGCCCGCGACGTCATCTTCCCGCCCGGCGTCGATTTTGGTGGCAATCGCCGTGCCGCCAGCCTCGCGGATCGCCTGCGCGGTTGCTTCTGCTGCGTCACTCCAGTCGGCGCAGATCACGCGGGCGCCTTCTGCGGCAAACAGCGTCGCCGCCGCGCGGCCAATCCCCGACGCAGCGCCAGTGACGATGATCGATTTGTCAGTGAAACGGGCCATCGCACATGCTCCTAAATCGTGACGCCACCGTCGAGGACAATCGTTTGCCCGGTCATGAAGGTTGACGCATCGCTCCCCAAAAACACAACGGCACCGGCAATTTCATGCGGCTCGCCAATGCGGCGCAGCGGCACGCTCTGGTTCGCCGCCTCAATCCGCACCGGATCTTCCCACAGCGCGCGGGCAAAATCGGTTTTGATCAGGCCGGGCGCAATGCAATTCACTCGCACATTATCGGGTCCGAATTCATGCGCGAGGTTGCGTGCGAGCTGCATGTCGGCGGCCTTTGAAATGCAATAAGCGCCAATAATGGTTGAACCGCGCAGGCCCCCGATCGACGAAATGATGATGATCGACCCAGACCGTCGGCTGCGCATTTCGGGCGCGACCATTGCGATCAGCCAGTGGTTTGAGACGATATTGTTGTCCAAAATCTTGCGGAACTGCTCATCCGCAATCCCGGCCTGCGGCCCGTAATAGGGGTTTGACGCCGCGTTACAGACCAGAATGTCGATCTGCCCAAACGCGCGGCGGGTTTCGTCGACAAGATGCTGCAAGCCCGCCTTGTCCGAGATGTTGGCGGCAACCGCAATCGCGGTCCCCTCCCCGAATTTGCCGTTGATTTCAGCGGCGACTTCATCGCACGCGTCCTGCTTGCGGCTCGAAATCACCACGCGGGCGCCGTGTTCCGCCAGCTCATGGGCGCTCGCCCGGCCAATACCGCGCGACGATCCGGTGATGATCGCGACTTTGCCGCTCAAGTCAAACTGGCTCATTCATTACTCCTGAAAACTATGCCCCGGCCCGTTTCGCAAACGCCCATGCCGCCGCTGCCAGCGGCCCGACCCGTTCGGCGGTTTTGGCGGCCTGCGCGCTGCTGGCGGTGCCATCGACGATGCGTTTCTTGATGCCCTGCACAATTCCGGTCAGGCGAAACAAATTATAGGCAAAATACCAGTCGAGCTGCGGCACCCCGTCGCGCCCCGTCGCCGCGCAGTATCGCACCACCATCTCCTCGATGGTCGGGATGCCCGTTTCGGTTCCGGCGAGCCCCATGACCCCCGACCGCCCCTCTGGTTGCGTCACCCAGTTCATCAGGAAATAACTGAAATCGGCCAGCGGATCGCCCAGCGTCGACAATTCCCAATCAAGCACGGCGATCACCCGCGCTTCGTCGGCATGAAAGATCATGTTGTCGATGCGATAATCGCCATGGACGATCGACACCCGGTCCTGCTGGGGCAGGGTCGCGGGCAACCATTCGATCAGCGCCTCGACATCGGGCATATGCTCGGTCTCGGACGCGCGATATTGCTTGGTCCAGCGCGCGACCTGACGCTCAAAATAATTGCCCGGCTTGCCATAATCGCCCAGGCCCGCCGCGATGTGATCGGTATTGTGGAGCTGCGCCATCGTGTCGCACATCGCATTGTAAATCGCCGTGCGCTGGGGCGGGGTCATGCTCGGCAATGCGCCGTCCCACAGGTTGCGGCCCGACACCAGCTCCATCAGGTAGAATTTTGCGCCGATCACGTCAGGGTCTTCGCACAGCCCATAAGGGCGCGGCACCGGGAAGCCCGTGGGGTAAAGCCCGGCGATCAGGCGATATTCGCGGTCGACCGCATGGGCCGACGGGAGCAGCTTGCCAAAGGGCTGACGGCGCAGAACATAGGGGCCAGTCGCGGCATCGACGCGGTAGGTCGGGTTGGACTGGCCACCCTTGAACTTCGCAAGCGAGACCGGCCCGGCCGCACCCGCGACATGCGCCTCCATCCATGCGGCCACGCGACCGGCGTCGATCGCGTCGTCGGCGGGCACGGGGAGCGTGCCCACCATCGTCACATCCGCCGTCTCCGCCTCGCTCACGCGAATTCGATCACGGAACGCACCGTGTCCCCGGTGCGCAGCGCCGCCAGCGCGCCATTGACGCCGTCGAGGGTAATCCGCTCTGCCACCATCGTGTCGAGGTCGAGTTTGCCGTCGAGATACATCTGCACCAGCCGAGGCATGTCGATCGGGAACCGGGTCGAGCCGAGCAGCGACCCTTGCAGCTTTTTGCCGGTCAAGAAACTCGGTCCCGGCAGGCTGACCATCTTGCCCGGCGCGATCATGCCCAAAATGGTCGCGGTGCCGCCGCGCTTCAGGAGGGTCCAGGCAAGTTCCGCTGTCTCTGGCCGCCCGACCGCCTCGATCGCGTAATCCACGCCGCCACCCGTCAGCCCGGCAATCTGCTTGGCCAGATCGGGCTCATCGGGCGCAAAGCCGTGCGTGGCGCCCAACCGGGTGGCAAGCGCGCGCTTGTCCGCCACCGGGTCGATCGCGATGATGGCGCCTGCGCCCGCAATCTTGGCCGCGTTGATCGCCGCCAGCCCAATGCCGCCGCAGCCGATCACTGCCACCGTCTCACCGCTGCGCAAGCGGCTGTCGTTGAAGATCGACCCGGCGCCAGTAATCACCGCACAGCCGAGCAGCGCCGCGCGGTCGAGCGGCATGTCCTTGCTGATGGCGACGCACGCATTTTCGTGGACCAGCATCATTTCGGCAAAGGCTGACAGGTTCAGAAACGGCGCCAATGCCGTGCCGTCGCCAAGGCTGAGGCGCGGGTCCGCGCCCTTGGCCCGCCGCGTCGACGGATCGATGCACAGCGACGGACGCCCGGTGACGCACATCTCGCAACTACCGCAGAACACGGTGAAAAAGGTGATGACATGATCGCCGGGGCGCAACCGTGCGACGTCACTCCCCACCGCCTCCACAATCCCTGCGGCTTCATGGCCGGGCACGGTCGGCATGGGGTGCGGAAAGCTGCCATCGACGAAATGCAGGTCCGACCGGCACACCCCGCAGGCAACCGTGCGGATCAACACTTCGCGCGGGCCGGGTTTGTCAATGCGAACGTCCTCGATCACGAGGTCCGATTTGGCTTCGTAAAGTACTGCTGCTTTCATCGTGATCCTTCTCCAATACCCCGGTCGTTGCCGGGGGGATGACCGTGCGAACACTCAGCCGTGGTTTAGCGCCGCACTGCTTCCTTGGCCGCGACCGCTTCGGGCAGATCGGCATATTTGCCGAATTCATGCCGCGCGATCGCCCGGTTGTGCACTTCATCGGGGCCATCCGCAAAGCGCAGCGTGCGCATCGCCGCCCAGGCATGGGCAAGGTGGAAATCGTCCGACACGCCGCCGCCACCATGCGCCTGGATCGCATCGTCCAGGATCGACAGCGCCATCGTCGGCGCCGCGACCTTGATCATCGCGATTTCCTGTTGCGCGCTCTTGTTGCCGGCCTTGTCCATCATATCGGCGGCTTTCAGGCAGAGGAGACGCGTCATTTCGATGTCGATCCGCGCCTTGGCGATCCGTTGTTCCCAGATCGAATGGTCGGCAATCCTCTTGCCAAAGGCGACGCGGGTGAGCAGCCGCTTGGCCATTGCCTCGATCGCGACCTCGGCGACCCCGATGGTGCGCATGCAGTGGTGGATGCGGCCCGGCCCCAGCCGCCCCTGCGCAATCTCGAACCCGCGCCCTTCGCCGAGCAGCACATTGTCCACCGGCACGCGCACATCCTTCAGTTCAACCTCGCCATGCCCGTGCGGGGCGTGGTCATAGCCATAAACGCTCAGCATCCGCTTGATCGTGACGCCCGGCGTGTCGAGCGGCACCAGGATCTGGCTCTGCTGGCTGTGGCGCGAACTGTCGGGGTTGGTCTTGCCCATCACGATCGCGATTTTGCAGCGCGGATCGCCCACCCCGCTCGACCACCATTTGGTGCCGTTGATGACATAATGGTCACCGTCGCGCTCCATGCGTGTTTCGATGTTGGTCGCATCCGACGAGGCAACCGCAGGCTCGGTCATCAGAAAGGCCGAGCGGATTTCACCGTGCATCAACGGCTTGAGCCACTGATCCTTGTGCGCGCGCGTGCCATAACGGTGGAGCACTTCCATATTGCCCGTGTCGGGTGCCGAGCAGTTGAAGCATTCGCTCGCCCAGCCAAGCTTGCCCATCTCCTCTGCGCACAGCGCATATTCAAGGTTGGTGAGTTGCGTCCCCTCAAACTCGAAACTGTCATCGACATGGGACTGGCCCGAATGGGGCGGCATGAAGAAATTCCACAGACCCGCTGCCTTTGCCTTTTCCTTCATTTCCTCGATCACGGGAATGACTTTCCAGCGCTCGCCGGTGGTTTCCTGCTCATGATACAGCGGGTTACGCGGGCGGATTTCGCGGTCGATAAAGTCCCTCACCCGGTCGCGGAAAAAGGTTTCGCGGTCGCTCAGCGTGAAGTCCATGACCCATCCTCTCAAATTTGCCGTTCGAACATGACTTAGACCGTACCGAACATTCGGTAAAGCGCCGCAAGCAAATGACAGGCCAACAAATTTGCATACGAATGCGCCATTCAGGCCGATGTGCAAAAGGGACTGTTTCTTCGAAAAGATGCTGTTAAGCTTGCTTGATGGAGGCTTTGGGGGCCAGTATCGAAAGCGTTGACGGAAGCACCAAGCGCTTCCGCGCCAAACGCGACGCGATCCTTGCCGCTGCCGCTCAAGCAATCAACGAACAAAGCGCCAAGGGGATGACCTTTGCCGATGTCGCACGCCGGGTGGGGCTGAACACCACCAGCGTCACCTATTATTTCAAGCGCAAAGAAGATCTGGCCGCCGCCTGTTTCGAATATACGCTTGAACAGCTACATACCAAGCTCGACCGCGCGTTGGAGGAACCGACACCGCAGGCGCGGGTTGCCCGCTATCTGGCGCTCAACATGGACCGGCTGGCACGGATTCAGCGGGGCGAGGCGACGTCCTTTGCCGTGCTCTCGGACTTGCGGGCGATGGAGGAGCCGGTGCTCGGCCGGTTGATGACCGGCTGGCGCGAAGTGTTCCGAAAGACGCGCAGCCTGTGGGGCACGGGCCCCACGCGCGCGCACACCGACCTGTATGGCGCGCGCGCGCATGTGTTGCTGGAGAATACGTTCTGGCTGCCGATCTGGCTCGGCCGTTACGATCCCGATCAGTATCAGCGGGTTGAGCAGCGGCTGATGGCGGTGTTCGCACGTGGCATTGCCGGCCCCGATGCCACATGGGCGCCCACGCTGCTCGATCTCGACACCGATGAGGCGGAGCCGGGGCGCGAGGCGTTTTTGCTCGCCGCGACCCGGCTCATCAACGAACTCGGTTATCGCGGCGCCTCGGTTCAGAAAATCGCCTCCGAACTGAATGTGACCAAGGGCAGTTTTTACCATCATCTCGACGCGAAGGACGATCTGGTCATTGCCTGTTACAAGCGCAGCCTTGGCACCATGACCGCGGCACAACGGCACGCCGATGCGCTGCCCGGCGATGACTGGCACCGCTTATCGAGTGCGATCGCGACGTTGCTCGACTTTCAGTTTTCGGAGCGCGGGCCGCTGATGCGCACCACCGCGCTGTCGGGGGTGGCGCCCGCCGTGCGCAGTGCCCTTGTCGCGCGGTCAAACCGGATTGCGCGGCGCTATGCGGGCATGATGATGGACGGGATTGCGCAAGGGTCGATCCGCACGGTCGATCCGCTGATTGCCGCGCAAGCGCTGATGGCGCTGCAGAACGCGGCGTTCGACATGCGCAAATGGGCGTCCACCATGCCGCGCGAACGCGCGATTGCCTTTTACGCCTCGACGCTGGCGTTCGGCCTGTTCGACGACCGCGCGCTTACCGGGTCGCGTTGACGTCCCGCGCCTTCAGCAGCACGCCCGCCCGCCAATAGTGGAAAATCGCCCATGGGGTGAGCAAGCTCGCGCTCATCAACGCATAACGCAGCGATTCCGCGCCGAACACCGGCTTGTAAAGGTCGCTGAGCAGCCCGGCGATGCTTGGGCCAAGCCCCAATCCGATAAGGTTGATGACCAGCAGCGTAATCGCCGCCCAAACCGCGCGCATCCGCGTGGGCGCAAGCCCCTGTATCAGCGCAAAGCTCGGCCCCAAATAGCTCGAGGCGAGGAAAAAGGAGACCAAAATCGCGACGGCGCCCACCGTGAAATCATAGGTGAAATAGAACAGCACCGTGAACGGCAGCGCCGCCAGTTTCAGTGCGGCCACAAACCACGCCTGGACATGCAAACCATGTTTGCGGCCCAGCGAATCCGCGATCCGGCCGCCGATAATGCCGCCCAACGCCCCGGTCAGCGCCACCGCGGGTGCGTAAATCAGTGACACTTGCAGCATGGTCATCCCGAACGACCGCTGGAGGTAAGATGGGCCGAAATTGCCGGTCGCATAGCCGATCAGCGACGTAATCGTCACCGCCGTGATCAGATGCACCGCAGGCGCACACGCCGCCAGGCTGGCGAGCCCCGCACCAAGCGATGGCATCGGCGCCGGATTTTGCGACACCCCGCCGGGGTCT
>PNLG01000251.1 GCA_013822915.1 Sphingomonas sp.
GCACCGGTGGCAAGCGTGTTGACACTCTATTTTAATCGGACGGCCTATCCCTATTGGGGCGGGGGCAGTTTTGCCGCGCGGGCGCTGCGCGCGAATGAGCGGATGTATTTTGCGGTGATGAGCAGCGCGCGGGCGCGCGGCTGCACCCGCTTTGACTTTGGCCGGTCAAAGCTGGGCACCGGCCCTGCTGCCTATAAGCATAATTGGGGTTTTGAAGCCGAACCACTACGCTATTTCAAGCGCTTGGCAGACGGGCACGCGGCACGTGACGTCAATCCGATGAGCCCGCAATATCAGGCCAAGATCGCGCGCTGGAAGCGCTTGCCGCTGTGGATCGCGAACCGCGCCGGCCCGCTCATCGCGCGCGGACTGGGTTGAGGGCGGCTCGGGCCCATGGGTGACATCTTGTTCCTTGCGCACCGCATCCCATTCCCACCGGATCGCGGCGACAAGATTCGCGGCTTTCACATGCTGCGCCATCTGGCGAAGGTAGGTCGCGTTCACCTTGCGGCATTTGCCGATCATTCGCGCGATATGGAGCGCAAGCGCGGTCTCGTCCCGTTCACGGCGAGCCGATCGATCATTTTTCGCACCAAGCCGCAATGGATCGCCGCCGCGCAAGCGCTTGCGACGCGCCAGCCGGTTTCGCTCACTGCCTTTGCCAGCGAACCGCTCCGCGCGGCGGTGCAGGGTATTTTGACGCGCCATTCGATCGATACGATTTTCGTTTTCTCCAGCCAGATGGCGCAATATCTGCCGACGCCTGGGCGAGAGCGCGTCATCATGGATTTTTGCGATATGGATTCGGCGAAGTTCGAGTCTTACGCCGCGACCGCGCGCGGGCCGATGCGGTGGATGATGCAGCGCGAGGCCAATCTGCTGCTCGCGCATGATCGTGGGGTGGCCAAACGGGCGCAGGCAAGCTTGTTTATCAGCGATGCCGAGGCGCAGCTCTTCCATTCCCGCGCGCGCGCGGGCCAGATTCATGTGGTAGAAAACGGGATAGACACCGCGCATTTCGATCCGGCTGCCGCTTTCAAGCGGATCGAGTCGGTCAATGGCCCGCTGATCGTGTTTACAGGCCAAATGGACTATCGCCCCAATATCGAGGCAGCGAGCTGGTTCGCAAACATGATTTTTCCGCATATCCGCGTCGCTCAACCTGCGGCGCGGTTTGCGATTGTCGGGCGTCAGCCAACCGACGCCGTCAAGGCGCTGGCGGCGCTACCCGGTGTGATCGTGACCGGCGAAGTCGCCGATGTGCGCGGATGGCTGGCGGCGGCCCAGGTGGTTGTAGCTCCACTTCGGCTTGCGCGCGGGGTGCAGAACAAGGTGCTGGAGGCAATGGCGATGGCCCGCCCCGTGGTGGTTTCTGCTGCGGCCGCCGAAGGGATCGACCATGCCGACACGATCCGTATCGGGGCGACGGTCGGGGAAATCGCCGATCATGTTCTTGCCGTGTTTGCCGATGATGCACGCGCAGCGGCGATGGGAGCTGCAGCGCGCGCGCAGGTTCAGCGGCGTTACAGCTGGGCGTCGCGACTGGCCGCACTTGATCCGCTGCTGGGGCGCGTCCCCGGCTCGGTCGCCAACAACCTGAGCTATTGATGACACTCGCCGTCACCGCCGTTCGTCGCGAATCCCGACGTGCGCCGTGGGCGCGCCACGCAGTGGTGCTGGGCGGTGTTGCGGCAATGTTGCTGATCGTGTTCGCGCGCGACACGGCAGACCTTGCCCGACTGTGGTGGACCAGCACAACCTTTGGGCATTGCCTGTTCATCGGCCCGGTCATTGCGTGGCTGGTCTGGCAACGCCGCGCAGAGCTGAGCGCGCTGACCCCGATGGCTTGGGCGCCGGGGCTGGCGATTGTGGCGTGCGGCGGGTTTGCCTGGCTGTTGGGCGCGGCCGGTGGCGTAGCGCTTGCGCGGCATCTGGGGCTGGTGGTGATGGGGCAGGGCGCCGTTATCACCATCCTTGGGCCGCAAGTGGCACGCGGGCTGGTCTTTCCGCTGCTTTATGCGTTTTTCCTGGTGCCCTTTGGCGAGGGGCTGGAACAACCGCTTCAACAAGTGACGGTGGCAACCGTGTTGCCGCTGCTTCGGATCGTTGGCGTGCCTGCACAAGTCGACGGCGTGCTCATCACCATCCCCACTGGCTATTTCGAAGTGGCGGAGGCGTGTTCGGGCGCGAAGTTCGTCATCGCGATGATGGCCTATGGCGTTTTGGTCGCCAATGTCTGCTATGTCCGCTGGGGACGGCGGATCGCGTTCATGACGATGGCGCTGGTGGTGCCGGTGCTCGCGAATGGCGTGCGCGCTTTTGGCACGATTTACGCTGCGCACCTGACATCGGTGGAGGCAGCGACTGGATTTGACCATATCGTCTATGGCTGGGTGTTTTTTGGTTTGGTGATGGCGCTCGTGCTGGCGATTGGTTGGCGCTGGTTCGACCGCGATCCCGATGCGCCTTGGGCCAGCGGGACGCCCGCGCCGACGCCGCGCCGGACGGTCCCGCCGCTGCTGGCAGGCGCGCTCACGCTGGCGCTGGCGGCAGTATTTCCAAGCGTGGACGGCCTGCTCGCCGCGCGCACCGACACGCTGCCCGCTCGCATTTCCCTGCCGCAAGTGCCAGGTTGGCAGCAAGTTTCGGGCGGAGGCCCCGCCGCATGGTCGCCGCACTATCCGGGTGCCGACCATTATCTGATCGGTCGCTATGCCGATGGCGCCGGGCATGAGGTTGACCTGGCGATCGCGGTTTATGCGGCGCAGCATGAGGGGCGTGAAATAGTGGGGTTCGGTGTGGGCGTGCTGCGCGAGCAGGTCCGCTGGGTGCGGGTCGCCGACGAGCCAGTGATTGCGGGCGGTGCTGCGGTGCGGATCGCCGCACCCGGCCCCGTGCAGCGGATCGTCGCCACCTGGTTCCGTGTCGGTGGCGAGACGCTGATCAGTCCGGTTCGGGTCAAGCTCGCGACGTTGCGCGCGCGGTTGCTTGGCGGCCGCCAAGCTGCGGTTGCCGTTCATGTGTCGGCGGTCGAGCCCGACGCACGCGCCGCTATTATACGGTTCGCGGGCGCGCTTGGTTCCATTGATACGCTGGCCGATCATAGCGCGGGGCGGCGCTGATGTGCGGGATTGCGGGGCTGTTTTACCCCGACACGCCCAAGCCGATTGACCCCGCGCGCATCACTGCGATGGCCGACGCGCAGGCGCATCGTGGCCCCGATGGCAGCGGGGTGTGGGTCGCGCCGGGCATTGGGCTGGGCCACCGGCGCTTGTCGATCATTGATCTGGGCGGCGGGGCGCAGCCGATGCACAGCGCCGACGGCCGGCTTGTCGTCAGCTATAATGGAGAGATTTACAATTTTCTCGAAGTGCGCGCCGAACTGGAGGCGCGCGGCGCCGTTTTCCAAACCAATAGCGATACCGAAGTATTGCTCCATGGCTGGGCGGCATGGGGCCCGGCGATGCTTGATCGGCTGAACGGAATGTTCGCGGTTGCGCTTTACGACGACGCCGCCAAGACGCTGCTCCTCGCGCGCGACCGGCTGGGGGTAAAGCCGCTGCACTATGCGATGCTCGCTGATGGGGCGCTGGCATTTGCGTCGGAGCTGAAGGGCTTGCTCGCGCACCCGCTGTTGCGGCGGGTCGCCGATGTGCGCGCGGTCGAGGATTTCATGGCCTATGGCTATGTGCCCGACGATGCCTCCCTCGTCGCGGGGGTCAAGAAACTGGCCGCCGGGCATTTTCTGTTGGTCGAACGCGGCAAGCCGCTGCCCGCGCCACAGCAATGGTGGGACATTGATTTCAGCCAGCGGACTCGCGCATCTGCATCGGCGATTGAGGAGGAGCTGATCGAGCGGCTGCGCGCGGGCGTGCGGTCGCGGCTGGTCGCCGATGTGCCGCTTGGCGCGTTCCTGTCGGGCGGGGTCGATAGTTCGGCAGTCGTTGCGATGATGGCGGAGGCGTCGCGTCATGCCGTCAAAACCTGCACCATTGGCTTTGACGCCGCCGATCATGACGAACGCAGCTACGCCCGCCAGATCGCAACCCGCTATGCGACCGACCACCGCGAACGGATTGTCAGCGCTGATGATTTCGCGCTGATCGACACGCTGGTTGCCGCGTTTGACGAGCCCTTTGCCGATGCATCGGCACTCGCGACTTACCGCGTGTGCGAACTGGCGCGCGAACAAGTGACCGTCGCGCTGTCGGGGGACGGCGCGGACGAGGCTTTTGCCGGTTACCGCCGCTACCGCTTTCAGGCGGCGGAGGAGCGGACGCGCGCGCTGATCCCACCGGCGTTGCGCGCGCGATTGTTCGGCACGCTTGGCCGATATTATCCCAAGGCCGATTGGGCGCCGCGGCCGTTTCGCGCCAAGACCACGTTTCTCGGCCTCGCCGATGATGGTGCGACGGCCTATGCGCGCGCGGTCGGGGTGACACCGCCTGTCCTGCGGGGACTATTGTTTTCCGACGCCGCGCGCCGTGCTTTGGGCGGGCACCGGGCGGAGGACCGTTACATCGACACGATGCGGCGCGCGCCAGTGCGAGAACCACTCGACGCCGCGCAATATGCCGATTTCAAACACTGGTTGCCCGGCGACATTCTGACCAAAACCGACCGCACCAGCATGGCAGTCGGGCTGGAGGCGCGCGAGCCATTGCTCGATTACCGGCTCGTCGAATTTGCCGCGACCTTGCCCGCATCGATTCGCATCAAACGCGGGCAGGGCAAGTGGGTGATGAAACACGCGCTTGAACGCTATTTACCGCATGACATTCTCTATCGCCCGAAAATGGGGTTTGTGACGCCGGTCAGCCTTTGGTTTCGTGGGAGCCTTGCCGATCAGGCGGCGGCACTCGCCCGCTCACCCGTGCTGGGCGGCACCGGCTGGTTCGATATGGCCGCGATCGAGCGCCTCGCGGCCGAGCACCGCAGCGGCGCGCGCGACCATGGCCGCACGTTATGGCAGCTCGTCATGCTCGAACGGTCGATGGCGCGGCTTTTTGCTTAACCGTGATGCCCATGAAAATGCGCGATCGCCGCGTGCAGCGTCAGCGCGATCAGGCACAGGCTCGACAGCGCGAATAGCGCAAAGCGAATCACCACTCGGTTGACCGTTGCCTGCACAATGCTGTGCAGCACCCGCACGCCCACATAGGCCCAGGCGATCTGGAGATTGAGCCCGTCCCCGCCACCGATCAGCGCGAGCGCAATCGCGACCGCGTAAAACACCGTCGGCTGTTCGTGGAGGTGATTATAGTTATCTGCGACCCAGGTTGCACGGGTTTCCCCCTTGGCAATCAAGGCTTCGCGAAGCGCGGGCCCCGTGCCGCCCACGATCTTGGTCCCGTCGATCCCGGCCCGGCGCATCGCGGGCAGCCGTGTTACATACATCCATACCCACATGACGAGCGTCCACCCCGCCATGGCGATGACCGGACCGATGATTGGGCTGTGATGTGGCATATTATTCTCCCCCCGGATGATTAGTGTTCTCGATGCCGCTTTCCGGCCCGCCGCGCAACTATCGCAGCTTAGCGATCGTCAGCCCGTCCGCCTTGGCCCGGTCGCGCACCGATTCCTCGCTGCGGTTCAGCGCCTTGGCAATCGCCTTCAGCGCCATCGCCTTTTTGGCGAGGAGGTGCAGTTTCTGCACCTCGTCCGGGGTCCAGGGCTGGCGGTGACGCTCAAACCGTGCGGCGTCCTTCGCCATCAGGCGAAGATCTTGCCCCAGGCCCGCTTGGCGCGCGTCTTCCAATGACCGCGGTGATAGGCGTCGGAGGCAAGCAGCGGCATGACCGACCCGGCCTCTGCAAACACCATCTGTTCGATCCCGGTGTTGACCTTGCCCCATGACGCCGCTTCTTGCAGCGTTGAGGAGGAGCAGGCACCGTCGCGCACATCGGCGACGGTGATCTGCACTGCATATTTATGCACCTCAACATCCTCATGCCCCAGGATTTCGGCGCAGACGACCGTGTCCTGAACGAAGTTTTTCGGCACACCGCCGCCGATCATCAGCAAGCCGGTGGTGCCCGCCTGAATCTTGATATCGGTCAGCTCGCGGAAATCGGCGATCGCGTCGATCATCAAATAGGGTTTACCGGCCTTCATTGCGTCAACCTGATGCTTGACGAGGCCGAACCCCGCCGACGAATCGACAAAGGCGGGGCAGAAAATCGGCACGTCATGCTCATAGGCAAGCTTGACGAGGCTATTGTCCTTCTTGCCATGTTCGGCGAGATAGCGGCCCATTTCGCGGATGAACGCGCGGCTCGAATAAGCGCGCGGCTCCAGTTCATTGGCGATCTTGTTGATCGTGAAGTCGCAGTCCTGAAGCTGCTCCTCATCAATATAGGTGTCGTAAATCCGGTCGATGTAAAGCGAGCGCAGCGTGTCATCATCGGGCACTTCCAGCGCCTGATAATGTTTGTGGCCCAGCCCTTCGAAGAAATCCATGTCGACGATCGTGGCACCCGTCGCGATCACGCAATCGACCATGTTAGACCGGATCAACTCGGCATAAAGGTCCATACAGCCGCCAGCACTTGTCGACCCCGCAATCACCAGACAGATGGTGCAATCGGGATCGGCCAGCATCTGGTTATAAATGCCGGTCGCGCGCGCGAGGTCGCGGCTCGTGAAACTCATCTTGCCCATCGACTCGATGATCGGGCGCGCATCAAAACTGGTGATGTCGATATGCTCCACCTTGGTGGAGAGCAGTTCGGCCTTGCGGTTTGATAGAGTCGTGTCGGTCATCGGTTCTTCCTGGCAACGATAAAGGCCCCGGCGAGTGCCGGGGTGAGGGGACAACGAACGTGGTTTGCGACTGAGTTGTTACAGCGTGACGACGTTTGCGCTCGCAACGCGCCGATCGGGCGCTGCATAGAGCGAGACCATCGGCTCGTCCTCGACAATCACGGTTTCGCCATTGGTGAACCCGTTAAAGCCGGTCCGCATCGCCGCACCATAGGCGCCGAGCATGCCGATTTCGATGTAATCGCCCGCGCGCGTATCGGCTGGCAGCATGAACGGCCCGGCCATGTGATCAAGATCATCACAGGTCGGCCCGTAAAAGCTGAAGCCCATGTCGCGTGCGTTCGAATCGGGTTCGCGCAGCAACTGCACCGGAAATTGCCAGCCGAGGTGTGCCGCATCGAACAGCGCGCCATACGCGCCGTCGTTAATGTAGAGTTCATCGCCGCGCCGCCGCTCAACCCGCACAACCAGCGAGCTATATTCGGCGCACAGCGCGCGGCCCGGCTCTGCCCAGAGCTCCGCCGAATAGGAAATCGGCAGGCTTTCGAAAGCGCGGTGGATCGTTGCGAAGTAACGCTCCAGCGGGGGCGGCTCCATCCCCGGATAGGAGGAGGGAAAGCCACCGCCGACATCAACGACGTCAACCGTAACGCCTGCATCCACAATCGCCGCACGCACGCGCTCGATTGCGTTGGCATAAGCCTCGGGCGTCATGGCCTGGCTGCCGACATGGAAGCAGATGCCCAGCGCATCGGCCGCCTGACGCGCAGCGATCAGCAAATCGCGCGTCTCACCCGGCGCCGCGCCGAATTTCGACGCAAGGCTGAGCTTGGAATGCTCCGACGACACGCGCAGCCGCACGCACAGCGTCAAATCGGTGGCGTCATTGGTCGCCGCCATGATCTTTGCCAGCTCATCCAGGCTGTCGAGCGAGAAAACGCGCACGCCGTGGACATGATAAGCCTCGGCAATCGCCTCGGGCGCCTTTACTGGGTGCATGAAGCACAAGGTCGCGTCCGGCAGCGTTTGCGCAACCAGCCGCACCTCTCCGATGGAGGCGACGTCGTAATGCGTGATGCCATTGTCCCACAACACCCGCAGCAAATCGGGCGACGGGTTTGCCTTCACCGCATACATCGAGCGGCCCGGAAACTTCTCGACAAAGAAGCGGGCAGCACGCGCAGCGGCGTGAGGGCGAACCAGCGTGACCGGCTGAACCGGACGCCTGACGAACGCGACAGCGCGAGCGCTGTCGTGATGGCCAAGTGCAATTCCAATGGCGGAATCGAACGGGGTAGCAGCTAACCCCAGCGCGCTATGATGCTTGTGCAACTCAAGGGACCTCCAAGTGCCTGACGGCGATCGTTGATAAAAGCTGCCTTGCGGTTGGAAGTCCCATGGGGCAGCGGAGAGCGCACATAGGGGCGCTATTCGTGCATGTAAATGGTTATTTGGGGTGGTAAGGATTTGTTTATGACGATTTTGCGACAACCCACCCGCGCAGGGGTGCGCGACGCTGCGGCAAAGATAGCGCAAGTGGTGTCGCCCACCCCGCTATTCATGCACGAAGTCAATGGCATATCGGTTGCATTCAAGGCTGAATGCCTACAGCCAATTGGCTCGTTTAAACTGCGTGGGGCATGGCATCGGCTCACCGCAATCGCCCCGGATGCGCGCACGGCGGGGGTCGTGGCCTTCTCATCGGGCAATCATGCGCAAGGCGTGGCATGGGCCGCGCGGAGGCTGGGGATGCCCGCCGTAATCGTGATGCCAACCGATGCCCCCGCCGTGAAGCGCGAGGCGACGCTGGCGCTAGGCGCGGAAATTGTGAGTTACGACCGCGCGACGGAGAGTCGCGAACGGCTCGCCGCCCAACTTGCCGCGGCGCGTGGCGCGGTGCTGGTGCCCAGTTTCGACGATCCGTGGGTGATTGAGGGGCAGGGAAGCACCGCGATTGAGGCCGCCGCGCAGATGGCGGCGCTCGGCGTTGGCGCGCCTGCGCACCTCGTGATCCCCTGCGGCGGTGGCGGGCTGGCCGCCGGCTGTGCGCTTGCCCTGCCCGAGGCAAGGGTGACGGTGGTGGAGCCAGATGGGTGGGACGATATGCGCCGCTCTTTGGACGCTGGCTGGATCGAGCCGGTCGGCGATCATCCACCCGCGACCGCGTGCGATTCGCTGATGACCAAACTAGTATCACCGCTGACTTTTGATGTGTTGTCGCGGCGCGGGGTGACCGGGGTTGCGGTCAGCGAGGCGGCGATTCGCGACGCGCAACGCTGGGCCGCGGCGCGGCTCCGGCTGGTGGTGGAGCCCGGTGGCGCGGTCGCGCTCGCCGGACTGCTGACCGGTCAGGTCGCGGTTGAGCCGGGGATGCTCGTCATTCTGTCGGGGGGCAATGTCGATCCGGCGGCCTATGCCGCCGCGCTTACGCCAGCGCCTGAATCCGAGCGGGCGGTGCCAGCGCTGTGAATTATCTGGGCTCCACCCTGCCGGCGATCGCAATGCTCGCCGCCTTCGCGCTGATCGCGGGCGGCACCGCGCTGTTGCGGCGTGGGGGTAACCGGCGTCAGGGGGTGCTGATGCTCGTCATGGCCGTCGTGCTGATCGGCAATGTGGTGATCGCGACGATTTAGTGTGTCCTGTCCGCTCGGCGACCCTCACTTGATCGGCGAATTCGGGTCGAGTCGGAAATCGAGGTAATTGTCCACGCTGCGCATCAATTCCGGCATTTCTTCCTGAAAAAAATGGTTGGCGCGCGGGATGACATCATGATGGATGGTGATGTGCTTTTGCGTGCGCAGCTTGTCGACCAGCTTCTGCACGGCAATCGGCGTGACCACTTCATCGCCATCGCCCTGAATAATGATGCCGGACGAAGGGCAGGGTGCGAGGAACGTGAAATCATACATGTTGGCGGGCGGCGCGACGGAGATGAAGCCGCGAATTTCGGGGCGACGCATCAGCAATTGCATGCCGATCCACGCGCCAAAACTGACGCCCGCGATCCAGGTGGTCGACGCCTCGGGATGGATGCTCTGTACCCAATCGAGCGCACTGGCCGCGTCGGACAATTCGCCAACGCCATTGTCGAACACGCCCTGGCTCTTGCCGACACCGCGAAAATTGAAGCGCAGCGTCGCAAAGCCGCGCCGCTGAAACGTCTTGTAAAGCTCCTGCACGATCCGGTTGTTCATCGTGCCGCCCGATGATGGGTGCGGGTGCAGGATCATGGCCACGGGTGCGCGGGGGCGGGGCGGCGGCGCGAAACGCCCTTCGAGACGGCCATCGGGGCCGGGAAAAATGACTTCGGGCATTGGTCCTGCCTGGGAAAGAGCGAGCGCGCACAAAGCGCAAGACTGGGCGCTATATAGGCAAGACGGCGATTGGCGCAATCGTTCAGCAACGATACAGCGTTGGGCAAGCGCCACAGGAGGATCATGAGCGTCCGCATCTATCTCGATCATGCCGCCACCACGCCGATGCGCCCCGAAGCGGTAGCGGCAGTGGCGGAAGGGATGGCGCGCTGGGCCAACCCGTCCTCCCCCCATGCCGAGGGACGGGCGGCGCGCGCAGCGCTTGAGGAATCGCGGGCCCGGATCAAGGCGGCGCTGGGCTGGACCGGCGAACTGATCTTCACCAGTGGGGCGAGCGAGGCGCTGTGGATCGCGCTCAACCGGGTCAAGGTCGAGCGGCGGATTGTGAGCGCGGTTGAGCATGACGCGGTGTTCCGGGCGGCGCCGGGGGCGGAGGTGTTGCCGGTTGTCGACGGCGAGCCTGACAAGGACTTTCTCGCTGCCTGTCTCGCCCGTCCCGGCAAAGCGATCGTCGCCATCCAGGCGATCAATTCGGAAACCGGAACTGGCTTGATCCCTCATCTTCGACCGCCTTCAGTCAGATTGGTCCGCGAAGCGGGAGGCATCTTCCTTAGTGACTGTTCGCAACTGGCTGGGAAGGGCGCATTGCCCGATGCCGACATGATTGTCGTGTCGGCGCACAAGCTTGGCGGGCCACCGGGTGTCGGTGCGTTGCTGGTGACTGATTTGGCAATGCTTGAGCCGATCGGCGGGCACGAGTTCGGCTACCGTATGGGTACCGAGAATTTGCCCGGGGTTTTTGGCTTTGCTGCCGCGCTCGAAGCTGGAGCGGAGGATGATTGGCCGACGAGTGCTGAACAGCGGTTGGACTTCAAGAACGCTATTTGGCGCGTCGGCGAAGTGGTGAGCCCCGGCGCCCAATGCGCGCACATCTATGCTATCGCTATGCCCCACCTCTCCGCCGCCGCCCAACTTATCCGCTTCGATGCGATGGGGTTCGCAGTCTCGGCGGGGAGCGCGTGTTCATCGGGCACGCTCAAGCGCAGCCGCGCGCTCGAAGCATTTGGTGTCGACGAGGACACCGCCAGCCGCACGATCCGCGTGAGCTTTGGCTGGAACACTACGCCCGCCGAGATCGACGCCTTCCGCGAAGCCTGGCTCGAAGTCGCGCACGCGGCGGCTCGGGAGGTATGACCTATCTCGACTATCAGGCGACGACGCCGCTCGCGCCCGAGGCGTTTGACGCCATGCTGCCCTGGTTGCGCCCCGATTCGCCGCTTAGCCATGCCAACCCGCATTCCGCGCACAGCGCCGGTCGCGCGGCCAAAGCGGCGGTTGAAGTCGCGCGCGATCAGGTCGCCGCGCTGCTTCCGCCCGGCGGCAAACTGGCGTTCACCAGCGGCGCGACCGAGGCGCTGAACTGGGCGATCAGGGGCAGCACCGGCGCGATTGTCACTCTCGCGACCGAACATGCAGCCGTGCTCGATACCGTCGCGGCGGCGGGCGGGCGGGCCGTGACGGTGCTGCCCGTTGATGCGCAGGGGCTGGTGGCGATTGAGGCAGCGCGGGCGGCGATTGTGCCCGGCACCGGATTGGTCGCCGTCATGCTGGTCAATAACGAGATTGGCGTGGTGCAACCCATCGCTGCGCTGGCCACGCTGGCGCACAGCGTTGGCGCGCTGATGCTGGTCGACGCCGTCCAGGGCTATGGCCGCATCCCAATCCCGCCCGAGGTCGATCTGGTGGCGCTGTCGGCGCACAAAATCCATGGGCCAAAGGGAATTGGCGGGCTGTGGGTGCGCGATGGCATCGCGCTCGCGCCGTTGCTGCATGGCGGTGGTCAGGAAGCGCTTGGCCGGTCGGGCACATTGTCGCCTGCCCTGTGCGCAGGTTTCGGCACCGCGGCGCGGTTGATGCAGGAACGGGCAGCGGCGGATGCAGCGCATGTGGATGCGCTTGCGCAGGCGGCGCGCGCGCGGCTCGGCGCGGGGTGGGTGGTCAACGGGTCGACCGAGCACCGCTATCCCGGCAACCTCAATATCCGCCGCGAGGGGCTCGACGTGGCGCGGTTGATGAGTGATCTCCGCGATATCGCCTTTTCGGCGGGCTCGGCCTGCGCGAGCGGATCGGGCCGGGCGAGCCATGTCCTGCGCGCCACCGGGTTGGACGAACGCCAGGCGCGCGCCAGCATCCGGCTTGGCTTTGGCCGCTATACCCGTCAGGAAGAGTTGATGGTCGCGATCGACCGGATTGTCGCCGCCGCAACGGCGCAAGATTAGGGGCATGGGGGCAATGGGCATGGTGACGCTGTTTTTCCAAAGCGCCGATGGCACCGTGATGACGGTCGAAGCGGCCGAGGGTGAGCGCTTGCTCGATGTCGCGCAGGCGCATGGCCAACCACTGGAGGGGACGTGCGAGGGTCAGATGGCTTGCTCCACCTGTCATGTCATCGTTTCGCCTGAGGATTTCGACCGGCTGAAACCCGCGCGCGAGGAAGAGGAGGATATGCTCGACCTGGCGCTGGGGGCGACCCGGACGAGTCGGCTTGCCTGCCAGATTTGGCTGGATGCAACGCTTGACGGACTGCGGGTGCGCATCCCCGGCGAAACCCGTAATATGCAGGGGCGCTAGGGCATTGAGTTGCGACACCGTTCTGTAACTTGATCGTAACCGTTCCTTGCCCCATATGCGTATCCGGGAGTCGGGCGGGCGCAGCCGTCGCCAACCTGGTCAGGGCCGGAAGGCAGCAGCCACAACGATTTTCGCTACGGGTCGTCCCGGCTCCCACCTCCCAAGCCATCCAGCAGGTTTCGGCGTGTAAAATTGCCTAATTTTATCTTGCCAATTGCGTAGCGCGTGCTACATTTTTTCCCATGACACATGATCTGCATAAGCGTTGGCTGCTCGTAACCGGGATCGGTATTGCCAGCTTTGGCCCGGTATTCTCGCTGGGATCGGTTCTTGCAACGGCAGAGGCGGCCCGTTGGTCGCTCGATGTGCTGAGCTGGCCGGTGGATGGCAATATGAATTACGAAGCGGGCACCACCCGGTTTCTGTCGGCGCTGACCGGTGGCTTTTTGTTCGGTTGGGGCATCATGGTGCTGTTGCTTCGGCAATGGGTGTTCGACGCCGCCCCAGATGCGGTGCGCAAGGCAGTATTGGGGGGGCTAGTCGCCTGGTGCGTGCTCGACAGCAGCGGCTCCCTAGCTTCGGGCAATGCAAGCAACGTGCTGTTCAACCTGCTGGTCTTGGCTACTTTGGCAGGTCCGCTCTGGTTCCGCGCCCGCTGAACACGCCCGCACCCGGCCGCCCGGTGATTTGCGGCCCGCGACCGACCGACATCTGCGGCTTCGACAAGGCCGGTGTCGCGCGCTAACACCAACGCCGTTATGGCTGATTCCTTTCTCGACCTCGGTGAACCGCCGCAACCCGCCAAGCCCGAGCCCTATCGGGTGCTCGCACGCAAATACCGACCGACGAATTTCAGCGAGCTGATCGGTCAGGACGCGATGGTCCAGACGCTGGGCAATGCGATCAGGCGCGGTCGGCTGGCCCATGCGTTTCTGCTCACCGGGGTGCGCGGGGTAGGAAAAACGTCGACCGCACGGCTGATTGCCAAGGCGCTCAACTGCATCGGCCCCGATGGCGAGGGCACGGCGACGATCGATCCCTGCGGCGTGTGCGAGCCATGCCGCGCGATTGCGGAGGTGCGCCATATCGATGTCATCGAAATGGACGCCGCCAGCCATACCGGCGTCGATGATGTGCGCGAGATTATCGACGCGTCGCGCTATGCGGCGGTCTCGGCGCGCTTCAAAATCTACATTATCGACGAAGTGCATATGCTGTCGAAAAACGCCTTCAACGCGTTGCTCAAAACGCTGGAGGAGCCGCCGCCGCACGTGAAATTCCTGTTTGCGACGACGGAAGTTAACAAAGTCCCGGTTACCGTCCTGTCGCGGTGCCAGCGGTTCGACCTGAGGCGGATTTCGGCCGAAAAGCTTGGTGCCCATTTCGCCCATGTCTGCGCGCTTGAGTCGATCGAAGCGGAGGCGGAGGCGCTCGCTCTTATCGCCCGCGCGGCCGAGGGAAGCGCGCGCGACGGGCTGTCGATCCTCGATCAGGCGATTGCCCATGCCAGCATGGATGGCGGCGGCGTGCGGGCAGAGGCCGTGCGCGACATGCTGGGCCTGTCCGATCGCGGCGCGACGCGCGATCTGTTTGCCCTGCTGATCGCGGGCGATGGCAAGGGCGCCTTGGCCGCCTTGCGCCAGCAATATGATCTGGGCGTCGATCCGCTGGCGGTGATGCGTGCGTTGCTGGAACTGGTGCATGCCGTAACCCTCGCCAAACTTGGCACAGCGGCCGATCTCGCGCAGTCGGTGGAGGCGCGCGAGGCGATGGAGGGATGGGCGAGCGGCTTGTCCTTTGCCACGCTCCACCGGCTGTGGCAGTTGTTCCTAAAGGGGCATGACGAAGTGGCGCGGGCCGCGCTGCCGATTGAGGCGACCGAAATGGCGCTGCTGCGGATCGTCTATGCCGCTGACCTGCCCGATCCCGCAACGCTTGCGCGCCGCATGAGCGAGGGCGGCGTCGCATTTGTTGCAGCGGTTGCGGCACCCGCACCCGCTCCTGCGCCATCGCCGCCGCCGTCGATCGCTGAGGCCAACCCCGCCAGTTTCGACGCGCTCCTGGCGATGCTTGATTCCGCGGGCAGGGTGGGGTTGGCCGAAAAACTGCGGTTCACCGCGCGTCTCGTCAGTTTTGCGCCCGGCAAGATCATGCTCAGCAATGCCAAGCCGCTGCCCGTCGAGCTGGTGCCCGAATTGATCGAAGCGCTCCAACTGCTCACCGGCGTGCGCTGGCAAGTTTCGCTCGATTCCTCCCCGGGCGCACCAACGATACGCGAGGCGGAGGCAACAGCGCGCGCGACGGAACTCGACTGGGTCAAATCGACGCCGGTGGTGAGCGCCGCACTATCGGCGTTTCCGGGTGCCGAAATCACAGGTTGGGACATGAACAAGCGGAGAGACGGATGAAGGGCATTGAAGACATGCTGGCCATGGCGCAAAATGTGCAGGCCGAACTGGCCAAGGCGCAGGCCAATCTCGACACGATCGAAGTCGAAGGCGTGGCGGGCGGCGGCCTGGTCAAGGTGCGGGCGTCGGCAAAGGGTAGGATTATCGCTGTCGAGATCGATCCCTCGCTCCTGTCGCCGACGGAAAAGCAGATTGTCGAGGATTTGGTGGCCGCTGCGCTTAACGATGCGCGTGCCAAGGCCGATACCGCCTCAAGCGCCGAGATGTCGAAAATGACCAGCGGCCTGCCACTGCCACCGGGGTTTAAGCTGCCATTCTGATCGTGCTTACCGCAGGCAGCGGTCGAGCCCGTCATGGCGCACGACGCCCGCGCGGCGGGTGATGGTGTTTCCGTGGCGACGCGTGAAACCGCGCGGGGCAATCGCGGCGCGCTTTTTGGGGAGCGGCAGCACCGCGGCGATCCGCCCCGCCTCCGCCGATGTCAGCCGCGATGCATCATGCCCGAAATAGCGCATTGCTCCGGCATTGACGCCATAAGTGCCGATCCCGGTCTCCGCGATGTTGAGATACACCTCCATGATCCGCCGCTTGCCCCACAGCGTTTCGATCAGCACGGTGAAATACGCCTCGAACCCCTTGCGGACGAACCCGCCGCCCTGGAACAGGAAGGCGTTTTTTGCGGTCTGCTGGCTGATCGTCGAGCCGCCGCGCAACCGGCCATCGCGCTGGGTGCGAACATAGGCCTTGGCAATCGCTTCGTAATCAAACCCGCTATGCGCGCAGAACCGGGCATCCTCGCCGGCAATGACCGCGCGCGCCATATCGGGGTCGATCCGCGAGAGCGGCATCCATTTCTTGGTAATCGAATGCCCGCCAAGCGCGTCGCCGATCATGGTGAAGGTAATCGGCGGGGCGACAAAGCGATACAGCCCCACCCAAGCGACGCTGAACACCACAAAGCCCAGCACCAGCCGCCAGGTCCAGCCAAAAACACGCCGCATCATATGCGGGGGGGCTCGCACAGAACGGGGGCGGATGGCAAGGCCGGTCACCCCCGGCGTCGGGGTTCAGTTCGCCAGCAAACGGTTGTCACCGGCGAGCCGCATCATCGCTTTTTGCAGCTTTTCAAACGCGCGCACCTCGATCTGGCGCACGCGCTCGCGGCTGACACCGTAAACCTGGCTTAACTCCTCAAGCGTTTTAGGGTCGTCGGTCAGGCGGCGCTCGGTCAGGATGAATTTTTCACGCTCGTTCAGGCTCTCCATCGCCGACACAAGCATGGTGTGGCGCACATCGGCTTCTTGCGCTTCGGCGACGCGCTCATCCTGGAGTGGCGCGTCATCGGCGAGCCAGTCCTGCCACTGCCCCTCGCCATCTTCGCGCATCGGCACGTTGAGGCTGGTGTCACCACCCAGCGCCATGCGCCGGTTCATGCTCGTCACCTCGGCTTCGGTGACGCCCAGATCCTTGGCGATCTTCGCCAGATCCTCCGGCCGGAGATCGCCATCTTCAAACGCATCGAGCCGCGCCTTCATGCGGCGCAGGTTGAAAAACAGCTTTTTCTGCGCCGCCGTCGTGCCCATTTTGACCAGGCTCCACGACCGCAGGATGAACTCCTGAATCGACGCGCGAATCCACCACATCGCATAGGTTGCCAGGCGAAAACCGCGATCAGCCTCAAACTTCTTCACACCCTGCATCAGGCCGATATTCCCTTCCGAAATCAGCTCGGACACGGGCAGGCCATAGCCGCGATACCCCATCGCGATCTTGGCAACGAGCCGCAAATGGCTGGTGACAAGCTGCGCCGCTGCTTCGGTATCGCCATGTTCTTCAAAGCGCTTGGCGAGCATATATTCCTGCTCAGCCGACAGGATCGGAAACTTCTTAATCTCCGCCAGATAGCGGTTGAGGCTGGCCTCACTGCCAAGTGCGGGGATCATTGCCGGGACGTTGCTGCCACTGGCCATCGTCAAATTTCCTTCGTTGCAGGGCAAACCCATTTGCCCAACCATCGCTTAGGCACGGGGGCGATCCCCATGCCCATCCAATCTATCCAATAACAGCCGCATGTCGGCAGGCATTTCGCTATCGAATGCCAAAGCGATACTTGTGATTGGATGAATGAACCCCAAACGCGCCGCGTGCAAGGCTTGGCGCCGGAAATTGGCAGTTTCAAGCAAAGCGCGGTGGCTACGCCCTGTTTTTGAATAAACCGGATCGCCCAGCAATCCATGGCCGATCGAGGCCATATGCACGCGCACCTGATGCGTACGGCCCGTCTCCAGCCGACACTCAACCAGAGCGGCGTCGCGCAATCGCTTGAGCAACCGGTAATGCGTCACCGCGCGCTTGCCCCCGGCGACGATCGCCATTTTCTTGCGATTGGCGGGTGAACGGCCAAGCGGCGCATCGACGCTCCCCGCCGCCGGATTGGGATGGCCCGCAACCATCGCGAGGTAACGGCGATCAATGCTGTGATCGGCGAATTGCCGCGCCAGCCCCTCATGCGCACGGTCCGATTTTGCCGCCACGATCAGCCCGGACGTATCCTTGTCGATGCGGTGGACAATCCCCGGCCGGGCCACGCCGCCAATCCCCGAAAGCTGCCCGGCACAGTGGTGGAGCAACGCATTGACCAGCGTGCCGTCCAGATTGCCCGCCGCCGGATGCACGACCAGCCCGGCGGGCTTGTCGACCACGATCACATGCTCGTCTTCGTAAGTGATGGCGAGCGCAATATCCTGCGCCGGCGTGTCGAGCGGCAATGGCGGCGGCAGCGCGAGCGAAAAGCGCTGCCCATCGTGCGTGCGCCGCGCCGAATCGCGCGATTCGATCCCGGCGGCATCGGTGACTTGCCCGGCAGCGATCAATGCCTTCACGCGTTCGCGCGATAATTCGGGCACGAGTTCGGCGAGCGCACGGTCAAGCCGCAGTCCGGCGGCGGCCCCCGAAATCGTGACTTGAATAGTGTCTGCCCCCGGCGTCATTGGATGCGGATATGGAAATGGTGCCTCAGATATCAAGCGTGCTACTTAACCGCGTGCTGCGCTTCGCCGATAGTCCGGTTGAAAGCTGCGGCCTGTTGCGCGGGCGCGGGCAATCGATTCGCGCGGTCATGCCAACCGAAAATGTCGCGCCCGACCCGCACGTCGCGTTTGAAATCAACCCGTCGGCGCTGATCGCGGCCCATCGCCGGGCGCGCCGCGCGCATGGCCTGGCGCTGCTCGGCTATTACCATAGCCACCCGAATGGCGACGCCATGCCGTCGGTTACGGATGCACGCTGCGCAGCGCCCGACGGCCTGATCTGGCTGATCGCGACCCGGCACGCGGTGCGCGCCTTTCGTCCCCTCGCGCATGGCCGCCTCCATGGGCGGTTTGATCCGGTGCCGATCGACTTGGTAGTTGGCAAGCGCCCCCCGGAACGAGTAGGCGGATATGGCCCGAACGGGGCCCTGCCTTTGGAGATATTGGGTTGACACTGCGTCCGGTCGATTTTGCCAGCCTGTTATGCTCGCGGCTTTGCCATGATTTGCTCAGCCCGGTGGGCGCGCTCAACAACGGGCTCGAACTGCTGGCCGACGAGACCGATCCGGAAATGCGCCAGCGTTGCCTGGAACTCTTGTCAGAAAGCGCGCGCGCGTCCGCCAACAAGCTCAAATTCTTCCGGCTTGCGTTTGGGGCGGCGGGCGGCTTTGGCGAAACGATCGACGCGCGCGAAGCCCGCGCCGCGATTGAGGGACTGTTCGGCGACAACAACCGACTAACGATCGGCTGGCTGGTCGAGGATGGTGTGCTGCCCAAGCCCGCGGTCAAGGTGATGCTCAACCTTGCCCTGATCACGGGCGATGCGCTGGTGCGCGGCGGCCAGCTCGACATCGGCGCGGAGAGCCGCGGCGATATCGTCGAAATCGTCGTGCGGGGAGAGGGGCCGCGCGTTGTGCTCGACACCGAATTGCGCACCGCCCTTGCAGGGTCCGCCGACGACACCGTCATCACGCCGCGCGCCGCCGCCGCCTATCTCGTTCACGCGCTCGTTTCCGATAATGGCGGCACGCTGCAAGTGTCAGCGCCTGATGCAGCGGCCTTGCTCTTTGGCGTAGCATTCAAGCGCGGGTAAACGGCTCTTTAACCGCTTATTGTCATGAGTGACCTCGCCAAAAA
>PNLG01000420.1 GCA_013822915.1 Sphingomonas sp.
GGGCTATGTCTCGACGTCAGGCCAAAACATCCTGTTCATCGCAGAGGCGGGCAATAACGAGGTTGGCGGCTATGAAGACGCCGCAGCCGGCACCCCACTCACCATGACCCGCGCACAGGCTTTCAACCTTGAATCGCTGAACCTGTCGTCCGCATTTCGTCCCGGCCTGACGGTCACAGTCCGCGCCTATGCCGATGAAGCGGGGCAGCATGTTATCGGCCAAAAGACCGTCGTTGTCGGCCTGGCCGAACAACAGGGCGTCTCGTTCCTCGGCGGGCTCGACTTCGGCACGTTCCTTGGCGCTCAGCGCGTCGAGTTCAATGCCAATGACGGCGATGCAGCGACGCTGGATTATTTCGGGATTGATAACCTGACGTTCAGCGATACCAATACCGTTGTCCTCAACTTCGACGACATCACTCTCCCCAGCGGTGGCGAGGTTCCGATCACCAGCTATCAGGGCTTCACCTTCAGCCAAACCGGCGTGTATGTTCCCGATGGCACTGTCCCGGGCTACGCAGTTTCGTCGGGATCGAACCTGGCCTTTATCGCAGAGGCGGGCAATTTCGAGGTGGCCGGTTATGAAAATCCGGCGGGTTCACCCGTCGTGATTACGCATAGCAGCCAATTCAGCTTCCTGGGCGGTGCCTTTTCGTCGGCCTTCCGCTCCGGCTTGGCAATCACCATTCGCGGCTATGCCGACGAAGCGGGCACTCAGCTTGTCGCCGAACGCACGATTGTCGCGAATGCGGGAACCGCCGACCAGTTCAGCTTCCTCGACGGAGAATTTGCCGGCCTGCTCCGCCTCGAATTCAACGCGAACGATGGCGATGCGTCGACCCTTGATTATTTCGGCTTCGACGATCTGACCTTCTTTGTGGCACCAGCAGCGGCGCCATCGTTGGGCGATGTGGTTAACTTGAGCTTTGCGCCCGAACTGACCAACTTTGCCGGTTCGGCGGATCTGTCGAACCTGAGTGCTGAAATCCTGATCGCGTAACATGGGTTAATGGGGAAGGTGCTGAGACCGCGCCTTCCCCTACCCTGTCTTCAGCACCACATGCGGCGCGCCATCAACCGCCGCCACGTCATCGCGCCGCCGCAGATAGGGCGCGACGAGATTGCGGGCGCGGAACCATTCCTGCCGTTCGGGGCTGAGCGTTTCGAAATTGCCGATCACGCGCCGACATGCCGCGCTGCGGCACTGGCAAATCATGTGCCAGTTCGATTGGGTGAGTGTCGTGGAATAATCCCACCCAATCTCCTCCCCCGGCGCAATCGCGCGGATTGCAACCAGCACCACGCCGTCATCGGTAAACCGCAGGCCCGCATTGGGATCGCAACTATGGTTGATCAGGTCGTCGATGCGGTTGGACGGCCCCATATAATGGTCGGGCGTAACCTGAACAAAGCGGTCGCCCTCGCCCCGCATCACGCTTGGCACTTGATCGGCGCGCATCCGGCGGCCGGTGAATTTGACGATGGGCTCCCCTTCCGCAAAGGGGACGGCGGCATAAACCGCCTTGCCCAGATGGTTCTCGCCGACCGAAAACAGGTTTGCCGCCGGGCGGTAAGCGTCGAGCACATAGAACCGCCCATTGCGCCAGCCGAGCGACCGCAGCGGGTTGATAGTGGCAAGCCCGATCATGAACCACACGCTCGCATGGCAGGCCAGCTCGACAAAGATATAGGCGAACCCCGCAAGGTTGATGTCTTCGCTGCGGGCGGCCACGATCAGCGTGGCGAGATCGCCGATCGTCCACAGGCCCCAGGCGGGTGAGCGTTCGCGGGCGCGGTCTTGGGCCACGCTTTCCCAGGTGGGCCAAAAGCTGATCGGCACCGCCGCTACCACCAGCATATGCGCCCAAAACGCAGAGCGAAACGCCACCCACAGCAGCAGCGCCGCCAGGCAGGCGACCATGCAGATCGTCTCACTGCGCGATGGCGGGCTCCACGCCGACTGCCGCCAGATGCCCAGCGTCACGATGATGCAGGCAGCCGACGAGATCAGGAAAACGATGCTGGGCGCCGCCCCCGGATTGACTGCGGCATAGGTGCTGGCCTCGACCAGAATCGCAGCACTCCAGATCAGCCATGACGCGCGGTTGGGTTGCACCAATTGGCGGCGCAACCCCGCGAGATAGACGAGGTAACCCGCAAAACTGGCCGCAACGGCAAGGAAGAACCAAAAGCTAATCGGCGTCACCATCGGTTATGGTTAACACCGCTTAACCGATTGGCGGGCAATCGTCCATGAAAAACCCAGGATTCACCGCGAGTCGCGACCGATTGCGGTGACAGGAGTCACGCACCCACTAGATGTGGTCAACCCGCAGCCCCGCTGACGGGCGGCACGCATGGATAAGCGGCGAAGTCCGCCCGTCACGCGCAAACCATGCCACAGCGGCTGACTGCACCGCGTCGAGCCGGTTCTGTGCGACCAGCGCCACTACGCACCCGCCAAAGCCGCCACCGGTCATGCGCGCCCCGCCCCGCCCGCCAGCCGCCTGTGTCAGCACCTCGACCAGCGCGTCGATCGGCGGCAGGGTAATCGCGAAATCATCGCGCATCGACGCGTGCGACGCCGCCATCAGCTCGCCAATCGCGCCCCAGTCCTGCGCGGCAATCGCGTTGGCCAGCGCCGCCACCCGTGCATTTTCGGTCACGACATGGCGCGCGCGCGCACGCGTGGCAGGGTCGAGCGCGGCAGCGTCCACCATCGCCGGGGTCGCATCGCGCAAAGCGGCCACGCCAAGCGCCGCCGCCGCCGCCTCGCACGCTTTCCGCCGCTCGTTATAAGCGCTGTCGACCAGGCCGCGCGTAATGCCCGAGTGAACGATCAGCACCGCGAAGTCATCCGGCATGGCGACCGGCGTAACGCTCAAGCTGCGGCAGTCGATCATCAGCGTGTGGCCAGCACGGCCATGCGCGGCGGCAAGTTGGTCCATATTGCCGCACGCGGTGCCGACATAGCGATTCTCGCTTGCCTGCGCGATGAGGGCAATGTCGGTCTCGCCCAGCCCGAACTCGCCAATCGCCGAAAAGGCACCCCCCAGCGCGACGCCAAGCGAGGCGGAAGACGACAGCCCCGCCCCCTGCGGCACGTCCCCCGCCACCGCCAGGCGAAGCGGCGGCAGGCTGAGCGCGCGGTCGGCAAATACCGCTGCCACGCCGCGGACATGCGCGCGCCAGCCTACCGCCCCGGCAAAGGGCGCGCTCGCGTCAAAGGCGTCATCCTCGCCGAAATCAGCGCTGACCACGGTGCTAAGCCCCTCGCCTCGCCCGAACGCGATCGCCGTGCCCCGGTCGATCGCACAAGGCAGGACGAACCCGTCATTGTAATCGGTATGCTCGCCGATCAGGTTCACCCGCCCCGGCGCATAGGCAACCCCCATCGGCGCTCCCCAGCGCGTGCGATAAGCGGCAATCGCTCGCGCGGACACGCTCATCGCGCCACCGCGCGCAGCATCGCGGCGGCTGCCTCCGGCGTCAGATCGCGTTGCGGCTCGCCCAGCATTTCATACCCGACCATGAATTTGCGCACGCTCGCCGACCGCAGCAGTGGCGGATAGAAATGCGCATGCACCTGCCAATGATCGCAGCTCTCCTCGCCAAAGGGGGCGCCGTGCCAGCCCATCGAATAGGGAAAGCGCGTGTCGAACAGCGCATCATACCGCCCGATCAGCGCAGCCAGCAACGCGGCGAGACTGTCACGCTGCCCCCCGGTCAGATCGGGCAGCCGCGCACAGGTAAAGCGCGGCATCACCAAAGTCTCAAACGGCCACGCCGCCCAATAGGGGATGATTGCCAGCCAGTCGGCATTGGCTTCCACCACACGCGGCCCCGCCGCCTCGCGCGCGGCGAGATCGAGCAGCATCGGGCGGCCATGCGCGGCCAAATAGGCGCGCTGCTGCGCCTCCTCTGCCGCCGGTTCGTCGGGAACATGCGCCGATGCCCAGATTTGGCCATGCGGGTGCGGGTTTGACGCGCCCATCATCGCGCCGCGATTTTCGAAAATCTGGACCCAGCGATAGCGCGCGCCCAGTTCCGCCGATTGTTCGGCCCAGGTATCGATGACCGCGCGCACCGCAGGCAGCGGCAATTCGCCCAGCCCACGGCCATGATCAGGCGAATAGCAGATCACCCGGCACGTCCCCGCCACAGCCTGTGCTGTGAACAGCGGATCATCGCTCAACACCGCGCCTTCACCGGGGAGCATCGCAGCGAAATCATTATCGAAAACATAGGTACCCGCATAATCCGGGTTCACCTCCCCGCCGACGCGCGCATTGCCGGGGCACAGGTAACAGCCGGGGTCGTAGCTGGGCGGCTGTGGTTCGGCGGCATCCTGCTGCCCCTGCCATGGCCGCGCGAGCCGGTGGGGCGACACAATCACCCACCGCCCGGTCAGCGCGTTGCGCCGCCGGTGAGGCTGATCGACCAGCGTCATGCCCCTTGCACGCGGGTGATGAGCGTCGCGCGCCCACCGCCTAAACGATTGACGATCAGTGCGGCGGCCACCGAACTCGCCAGCGTCACCACCATGAAGTCGATATAGTGCAGCGTCACCAGCCCGCGCGGCTGCAGCACGAAGCTGAACATGCCATAGAGCGCGACGCCCCACACCACCCCTGCCGTCGCGGCTTGCCCCGACACGCCGCGAAACAGCAACCCGACGATAAATGCCGACAGGATCGGCATCGACGACAGCCCGTTCAATTGCTGCAACAGGTTGATGATGCTGGTCGCATTTTCATAGAGCGGCACCAGCGCGATCGAGCTGATCGTGACCACTACCGTCACGACCGCACTCAACCGCCAATGGTCGCGCACCCGCCCGACGAACTTGTCGTGAAAATCGACGGCATATAGCGCGACCGTCGAATTCAGCACTGCGGCGGTATGCGCGATCACGGCCGCCGCAATCATCGCGGCAAACGCGCCCGACAGCCAGGGCGGCAAAATCTTTGCTACCAACAGGCCGTAAGCTGAATCGCCGACATTGCCGAGCAGCTTATACGCGACGACCCCCGGCACTGTCACGATCACCGGGATAATGAGAATTCGCACCGTTGCCGCTGCCAGCACCCCCTTTTGCGCTTCGCGGACGGTGGGGGCGGTCATCGCTTTTTGGGTAATGTTCTGATTGGTCGACCAATAGAATATCTGGATGAAAATCATGCCCGTAAACAACGTGTGAAACGGGATGGGCGAATCAGCGCCGCCGAAAAACGTCAGCCGTTCAGGCGGAATGCCGCTGAAATCCCAATTGATTGCCGCCAGCGCGAGCAGCACAATCAGCACCGCAATCGCCAGCACGCCAAAACCCGAATACGTATCCATCACCGCCACTGCGCGCAGCCCGCCCAGCATGGTATAAGCCGCACTGATAATCGCGATCAGCGCGGCATAGGCGATCAGCGGCACTTCCCCGCCGAACAGCGCACGCAGAAACAGCGCGCCGCTATACAGACCCGCAGGCAGATAAATCAGGATATTGCCGAACAGGAACAGCGCCGAAATCAGCGTCCGCACGCTCGTAGTATCGCCCGAATAACGCCGATCAAGCAATTCGGTGACGGTCGTGCAATTATTGCGGTAATAAATCGGTACAAAGATGAAGGCGAGGATCAGCAGGCCGACAAAGCCCGAAATCTCCCACCACGCCAACAACAGCATTTGATTGCCATTCATCCCGACCAACTGGTCGGTGGACAAATTGGTGAGCGTGATTGATCCCGCCACGAATAACCAGCTCAAGCCCCCGCCCGCCAGGAACACATCTTTTTCGCTGCCGTCATGCCCGGCGCCGCGCACCTTCAGCCATGTCGCGAGCGCAATCAGCGACAGCAAGCCTGCCGCCACCACCATTTGCAGGCCGCTTCCCGCCATTGCCCCGGTCCCGTTGACTACGCTCACCCGTGTCTCCTGCACAAAAATTCACGCGACCATAAGCCGTCACGGCTTGCGCGCAAGCAACGCTTGGCCAAAGGGGGGCGCCGTGACCCAGGATCAGACGACGATTGCAGACGGTGCCCCCCCGCCCGATTTCATCCGGCTCGACGGTCGGGCGGTCACGCTGGTCGTCGCGACGCAGAAACGCGGCGCGCCGTCGCTGATCCATATTGGACCGCGATTGCCCGATGGCGAGGATTTGGCCGCACTCGCCCGCGCGCTCGCGCCGATCCGTCACGGATCGCAACCCGATGTGCCGCAATTGGCGACACTGTGGCCGCAATCGGGCCGGGGCTATGCGGGGCTGCCTGCGATGGCGCTGCGGCGCGGCGACCACCCGCTGGCGTGCGACCTGATGCTGGTGGCGGCGCGAGCGAGTGGCGATGCCGCCCAGCTGTCGCTCGCCGACCCGGTGGCGGGCATCGCCGTTGCACTCGACTGGCGGATCGGCGCGGGCGATGTGCTGCGCGTGGGTGCGACGCTCACCAACACGGGGTCAAGCCCGCTCGCGGTAGACCGGATCGCGAGCCTGGCGCTGCCGCTCCCCGGCTGGGCGACGCACCATCTGCGCGTCCACGGCCGCTGGGCGGGCGAAATGCGCACAGCAAGCGGCCCGATTCCCTATGGCCGCAGCGGCGGCGCGTCGCACGGCGGCAGGCCCGGTTTTGGCGGCGGCAATTGGCTGATCGCGCATGAGGCGGATTTCGGGGCCGATCATGGCCACGCGATCGCGCTGCATCTGGCGTGGAGCGGCGATCACGCGCTGATGATCGAGCGCGACGCCGATGGCGCAGTGGTGCAGATGGGCGCGCGGCGCGACCCGGGCGAAGTGGTGCTGGCGCCCCGCGCGCATGTTTCCACCCCCGAAGCGGTGATCGCTGTCACGGCAGGCGGCCGAAACGGCGTGCGCCGCGCGCTCCACACCCATGTCCGCGCCGATGTGCTGCCGGGCCGCCGCGACTGGCCTGCGCGGCGCGTGCATCTGAACAGTTGGGAGGCGCTTGGCTTTGATCTTGACGAGGGCAAGCTGATCCGTCTCGCCGCTGATGCCGCCGCGATTGGCGCCGAACGCTTTGTCGTTGATGACGGCTGGTTCACCGGGCGGCGCGACGATACGACGAGCCTGGGCGACTGGACGCCGGACCCCGCCCGCTTCCCCCAAGGGCTGCCGCCCGTCATTGCAGCGGTCGCGGCGCAGGGCATGGATTTCGGCCTGTGGGTGGAGCCCGAAATGGTCAGCCCGGACAGCGCGCTTTACCGTGCGCATCCCGATTGGTGCCTCCACCGCGCCGCCATGGACCGCCCGACCGAGCGGAATCAGCTTGTGCTCAACCTCGCCCGCGCTGACGTGGCCGAGCATCTGTTCGGCGTGCTCGACGGCCTGCTGAGCGCGCACCGGATCGCCTATCTGAAATGGGATCATAACCGCGCGCTCTTCCCCAATGACGGGGCGGGCACGGCGCAGGTTGTATCCCTCTACGCGCTGATCGACCGGCTTCGCGCAAAGCACCCGGCGGTCGAGATCGAGACGTGCGCGAGCGGCGGCGGGCGGATCGACTATGCCATGCTCGCGCGTTGTCACCGCGTCTGGCCAAGCGACAATAATGACGCGATCGAACGGTTGCGGATCAACCGCGCCTGGACCCTGTTCCTGCCGCCCGAAGTGATGGGCAACCATGTCGGCCCGAGCCCCAATCCGATCACCGGGCGCGTGCTGCCGATGGCGTTTCGCGCAAAGGTCGCGATCTTTGGTCATATGGGGGTGGAGGCGGACCCGGCGGCGATGTCGGCGGCGGACCGCGACACACTGGCGGCGCATATCGCGCTGTACAGGGTGTGGCGCGAGCGGCTGCACCGCGGCGAAACGCGGGAGTTGGAAACCGACGATCCGGCGATGTTCGCGCAAATGACGGGCGACACCGACGCCGCGCTAGCAATCGTCGCCCGCACCGATTTTGCCGATGATTATAATGCCGCGCCAACCCGTTTTCCCGGCCTGAACCCAGGCGCATTCTACACGGTCAGCTTTCCGCTGAGCGATCGCGCGCCGCTGACGCTGTCGGGAGCGGCGCTGGCGCAGGCTGGGCTGGTGCTGCCGCTCGCGCGGCCCGCGACCGCTTTTCTTATTGCTTTTGAACGGATTGGCTGATGCGTCTTGGTTGCTGCTATTACCCCGAACATTGGCCAGAGGATTGGTGGGCCGATGATGCCGCACGCATGGCCGATATGGGTCTGTCGCGGGTGCGGATCGGCGAATTCGCGTGGAGCCGGATCGAGCCGGAGCCGGGCCGCTACGACTGGGGCTGGCTGGACCGGGCGATTGCGACGCTGGACTCGGCAGGGCTGGGCGTCATCCTCGGCACGCCGACTGCAACGCCGCCCAAATGGCTGGTCGATGCGATGCCCGACATGTTGGCAATCGATGCAGTGGGCCACCCGCGCCGCTTTGGATCGCGGCGGCATTATTGCTTTTCGCACAGCGGATACCGCGCCGAATGCGCACGCATCGTGGCGGCGCTGGCGGAGCGCTATGGCAATCACCCGGCGATTGTCGCGTGGCAGATCGACAATGAATATGGCTGCCACGACACCGCGATCAGCTATTCCAATGCGGCCGCCACCGGCTTTCGCGATTGGCTCGCCGCGCGCTATGTGACGGTCGAGGCGCTCAACGCCGCCTGGGGCAATGTGTTCTGGTCAATGGAATACCGCGCCTTTGCCGAAATTGCCCCGCCCAACCTGACCGTGACCGAGGCCAATCCGGCCCACCGCATGGACTGGCGACGCTTTGCGTCGGACGAAGTGGTGGCGTTCAACCGGGTGCAGGCCGACATCGTGCGCGCCGCATCGCCGGGGCGCGACATCGTCCATAACTTCATGGGCTTTTTCACGCAGTTCGATCACCACGCGGTAGCACGCGATCTCGATGTAGCGACATGGGACAGCTATCCGATCGGCTTCCTCGAAAGTTTCTGGTTCAGCCGCGCCGTCAAGCTGCGCTTTGCACGCCAGGGGCATCCCGACATCGCCGCCTTTCACCATGATCTCTATCGCGGTGCCGGGCGCGGCCGGTGGTGGGTGATGGAGCAACAGCCCGGCCCGGTAAACTGGGCCGCGCACAACCCAGCGCCGCTCCCCGGGATGGTGCGGCTGTGGACGCTGGAGGCCGCAGCGCATGGTGCCGAGTTGGTCAGCTATTTCCGCTGGCGACAAGCACCCTTTGGTCAGGAAGCGCATCACGCCGGGCTGCTCCGCCCCGACCGCGCCGACGATGTGGGCGCGCATGAAGCGCGCGCCGCGGCCCATGATCTCGCGACAATTGGCGCGGTGGAAACATCGGCTGCGCCAGTCGCGCTGATCTTTTCCTATGAGGCAAGCTGGTGGTTTGAGGAGCAGCTGCAGGGGCGCGATTGCCGCTACATCGAACTGGCATTCGAATGGTATAGTGCGCTGCGCAAGCTTGGCCTGACCATCGATATCGTGCCCGCCGACGCGCCGCTTGACGAATATGCGATGGTAGTCGTGCCGAGCCTGCCGATGCTCGACGATACGCTGGCGGACCGGCTCGCGGCGCTTGGCGTCCCCGTGTTGTTCGGCCCGCGCACTGGCAGCCGCACGCGCGATGGCCAGATTCCGCCATCGCTCGCCCCCGGCCCGCTGCAACGCCATCTGCCGGTCAAAATCACCCGCGTCGAAAGCTTGCGCGAGGGGTTGGAGATGGCGGGCGACGGTTTTGTCGTGCGTCGCTGGTTCGAGACGGTCGAGACGGCGCTCGCCGCTGAGGAAGCGCTCCGCGACGGGCGCGGCATCGTGTTTCGCAATCGGAACCTGCGCTATGTCGCGGCATGGCCCGATGGCGCGCTGCTGGCGCGGCTGTTCGAGCGGATGGCGGCTGAGGCAGGGCTGGCGACAATGACGCTGCCCGGCGATGTGCGGGTGCGGCGCGCGAACAACCTGATTTTCGCGTTCAACTATGGGTTGGAACCCGTTGATACAGGAACGCTTTCGTTCGGCGATCCGGTGATTGGCGACCCGCTCTGCCCGCCCGCCGGGGTGGTGGTGTGGCGCGTCTGAGCCGGATCACAGCTTGATTGTCGCGCGGCTTTGGGGGCAAGAGCAGGCGGAGAGCAGCCCCCCGCTGTCCCAAGAGACGCTGTCATGATGACCGACAAACGCTATATTTCGGCCAATGACCTGCTCGCCGACTCATTTCGGCTGGGGCTGGCGGTGCTCGACAGTGGCTGGGTGCCGACGCACTTGGTCGGCATTTGGCGCGGCGGTGCGCCGGTTGGGATCGCGGTGCAGGAGCTGCTCGCCTATCACGGGGTTGAGTGCGACCATATCGCGGTGCGCACCTCGTCCTACACCGGCATTGATCAGCAGGACGCGCATGTCCGCGTGTTTGCGCTCGGCTATCTCATCGACACGCTTGGCCCCGATGACCGGTTGTTGGTGATCGACGATGTGTTCGACAGCGGGCGCAGCATCGACGCTTTCCTGCGCGAGCTGAGCGCGCGCTGTCGCCATAATATGCCACACGAGGTCCGCATCGCGACCGTTTATTACAAGCCCGCGCGCAATAAAACCGCGATGACGCCCGATTATTTCGTGCATCAGACCGACCAATGGCTGGTCTTCCCTCATGAAATCAGCGGGCTGAGCATCGACGAAATCCGCCGCAACAAGGATGAAGCAGCGATCATCCTGCGCGAAAAGGACCGCGTATGACCGATTTTGCCACCCCCGCCGATCGCACAGCGTTCATCGCCCGTCTGCCCAAGGCCGAGCTGCACCTGCATATCGAGGGGTCGCTGGAGCCCGAACTGATGTTCGCGCTCGCCAAGCGCAATGGCGTCAGCATTCCCTTTGCGTCGGTGGAGGATGTGCGCGCGGCCTATGATTTTTCCAACCTTCAGGATTTTCTGGACATTTATTATCAGGGCATGGCGGTGCTCCTGACCGAGCAGGATTTTTTCGATCTAACCAGCGCCTATCTTGCCCGCGCACATGCAGACGGGGTGCGCCATGTCGAAATTTTCTTTGACCCACAGGGGCATACCGAGCGCGGTGTGGCGTTTGACACCGTCATTGGCGGCATCACCCGCGCGCTCGATCACGGGCAGGCGCGGTTCGGCATCACGTCAAAGCTGATCCTTTGCTTTCTGCGTCATCTGAGCGAGGAAGCGGCGGAGGCGACACTCGATCAGGCGCTGCCGCATCTCGCGCGGATTGCGGGCGTCGGGCTCGATTCGTCGGAAGCCGGGCACCCGCCAGCCAAATTCGCCCGCGTCTTTGCCCGCGCCCGGTTGCTCGGGCTGAAGCTCGTCGCGCATGCGGGGGAGGAAGGGCCGCCCGCCTATGTCCATGAAGCGCTCGACATTCTCGGTGTTGACCGGATCGACCATGGCAATCGCGCGCTGGAGGATGCAGCACTCGTAACACGCCTCGCCGCGACGGGGATGTGCCTGACGGTTTGTCCGCTCTCGAACATCAAGCTGTGCGTGGTGCCCGACATCGCCGCGCACCCGCTCAAAGTAATGCTGGACGCAGGGCTGGCCGCGACGGTGAATTCGGACGATCCGGCCTATTTCGGCGGTTATGTGAACGCCAATTTCACCGCGGTCGCCGATGCGCTCGACCTGTCGCGCGCGCAATTGGTGCAATTGGCGCGCAACAGCTTTACCGGGTCGTTCCTGAACGCCAACGAACAGGCACCGCACCTGGCGGCGATTGATGGTTACACAGGCTGACGGTTACCGCCCGACCGAGCTATAAGTGAACCCGGCGCGTTCGGCGTCGGCGATGGGGTAGATGTTACGCAGGTCGACCATCACCGGGGCGCGCATGCCGCCCGCCAGGCGTTTGAGATCGAGCGCGCGAAAGATATCCCACTCGGTCACAATAACGACCGCGTCGGCCCCTTGTGCGGCTTCATAGGCATCATCGGCGAGGACGATGTCGGGCATTAGCGCCTTGGCCGCATGCATCCCTTCTGGATCATAGGCGCGGATGCGGGCGCCCGCATCGATCAGGCTCTGCACAATCGCCAGACTCGGCGCATCGCGCATATCATCGGTATTGGGCTTGAAGGTGAGGCCAAGCAGCGCGACCGTCTTGCCGCGGGCATCACCCCCCAGCGCGTTGATAACCTTGCGCCCCATCGCCCGCTTGCGGCTGTCGTTCACTTTTACGACGGCTTCGACAATGCGCACCGGGCTATCGTGATCCTCCGCCGTTTTCAACAGCGCCAGCGTGTCCTTCGGGAAGCATGATCCGCCATAGCCCGGCCCGGCATGCAGGAATTTCGACCCGATCCGGTTATCAAGCCCGATCCCGCGCGACACGTCCTGCACATTAGCACCCACCGCTTCGCACAAATCGGCGATTTCGTTGATGAACGTGATCTTCGTCGCGAGAAATGCGTTAGCCGCATATTTGATGAGTTCGGCGGTGCGCCGACCCGTGAACAGGATCGGGCTTTCGTTCAGAAAGAGCGGGCGATAGATTTCGCGCATCACCCCTTGCGCGCGAGCGTCATCGGTGCCGATCACAATTCGGTCAGGCCGCTTGAAATCGCCGATTGCTGCCCCTTCTCGCAGAAATTCCGGGTTGGACACGACCGCCACGTCGAGTTCGGGGCACATCTCACGCACAATCGCCTCGACCTTGTCCCCGGTGCCCACCGGGACGGTCGATTTCGTGACGACCACTGTGGGGCCAGTGATGGCGGCGGCGATTTCACGGGTTGCCGCAAACACATAAGTCAGATCGGCATGACCATCGCCGCGCCGCGAGGGGGTACCAACCGCGATGAAGATGGCATCGGCGCGTTCGACGGCTTCTTTCAGGTCAGTGGTGAAGGTCAACCGGCCGGCCGCGACATTGGCCGCGACCAGCGCGTCGAGGCCCGGCTCGTAAATCGGCATCCGCCCGGCTTTCAGCGCATCGATCTTGGTCGCGTCTTTGTCGACACAGATCACATCATGACCAAAATCCGAAAAACACGCGCCCGACACAAGCCCGACATAGCCCGAACCGATCATCGTAATCCGCATGCGCCACCCTTAACCCAATGAACCGTTGAAGCGAACGCGCCCCCTCTACCGCAAACGCGCGAGATTGCCAGAGCGGCGTGATAGCATCTTTAGAAGAACAATTTTCGCACCGTCAGCCGCACCGACCGGCCGAGCGGATCGACATAACCGGGTTGATAGGCAATCGGCGTTGCCCCGGTCTGGTCGGTGACGCGTTGACGCTGGTTGAACAGGTTATCAGCGGCAACCACCACACGCATCCCGCGCATCCAGGGATATTTCTTGAGCAGGTCGAGCCGTTGCGTCAGATCAGCGAACAGCCGCAGATTGACGGTGCCAATGCTGCCAAAGTTCAGTGTGTCGCCTGCGCCACCTAGGCTGCCGTTCACCCGCGTCGCGCTTTGCCAATTGGCCGACAGCCGCACGCCAAGGCCGTTATTGTTGTAGCCCGCCTGCACCTCCAGCTCGTGGCGGGAGGCACCGGGGCCGTTGCTGATCGTGTCGCCGTTGAGCAAATCGAGCAAGGGTCCGGCCGCCCCGACCCGCACCTGTTCAGTCAGCCGCCAGTTGTGAAACACGGCAAAGCTCAACCGCCCGCCCAGTTGCGCGGCCCCACCGCCACCGCCGCCACCGCCGCCGCCAAAGCCGCCGGGGCGCCCCTGCCCTGCCGGCGCGCCAGCGCCGGGCGCGCGCGGGGCGCCACCGGTCTGCCCCGCGCCGCCTCCGGCGCCAGCCGGACGCCCCTGGCCACTGCCCGGACCGCCGCCGCCAAAGATGCTGCCGCCAAACACGCTTTGGGGCGGCTGTTGTCCGGGGCGGATCAGGCCGAGAAACGGATTGGGCCCTTTGCCAGCCCGGAACGCCTCAATCTGCTTTTGCAGCGTCGATTTGACCGTCATCGAAAAGTTGAAGCCATAGCGAAACTGCGTGCTGCGGCTTTGCGCAAAATTGATCGGGCGCGCGTCGATTGCGGTCAATTGCCCTGCGGTATCACGGGTAAAGCGATCGGGAAAAGCGGCCTCGATCGCTGCGGTCGCGCTGGGGAAATTAGCGACCAGATCGTCGGTGCGCGTGTCGGTGTAACTTGCCGTAATCTCCAGCTCAGTCTTGGCGAGCGGCTTGAGCGTCAGCCCCAGCCGCTGAACCCGCCGGTTGCTGCCGCGCAACCCCGGATTACCGCCCGTCAGCGAGGTCACCGTCGCATTCTGCCCCAGCGTAAAGTCGAACACCCGCACGTTGAGCGTGGTAATCACCGGGTTGCCCAATTGCTGGATCGTTGGTGCCGTGTCCTGCTCCGTCACTGACCCGATGAAGCGCACCGCCTCCACCGGCGCCCAGTTAAAACCATAGCCCAGCGTGCGCAGCGTGCCAAAGTCCGACAGGTCGTTATACGCCAGATTGAAATTGCCCGACAAACTGCCCACCGCGCCCAGAAAGCCGCGCGCGCGGCTGGCTATCGGCACATCAATGTTGAATTGGCCATTGGTAACGCCGCGCGCGAGATTGGCGGCCTGAGTCAACCCTGCGCGCTGCGAATTGCTATCAAAGTAAAACCCATTGCCCGATAGTTTGAAACTGGCCGCCACCTTGCCCGCCGGCAACGTCAGCAGCGATCCATTGGCAAGCGCGTCAATGCCATAGCTCGTAGAAGTCGACCGCGCGCGATTGGCGGCAAGTGCCTCAAAACTGCCGGGCGCGAACGGCGCGAAAGGATTGGCGGTGGGATCATTTGCGTTCAGCCGCGCCTGAAATGCGCTGGCGTCGACGCCGGTATCGGTCAGCGTTTCATTGTCGACGCGGTCGAAATTGCCGATGATCGACCACTGCCACTGGCCAAGGTTGCCACCGAAATTCGCGCCAAAATGCCCGGTTATGGTGTTGGATGATTGGCCGAGCGGGTTGAAGCTTTCGAGTGCCCGGTCAACCGCCACGGCCCGGCTGAACGGCGAAAACCGGTTCCCCGTCGGCAGCGTCAGCGCCACGCCGGGCAGGCCAAAGCGGCCCCGGCTGTCGACCGCGTCGATCCGCGCGTTGAACGTCGCCGACACATTCTGACCAAAGGTGGTCGCATAAATCGCATTGACGTTGAACACTCGGGCCGCGGGAAGCAGGGTTCGGAACGGCGTCGGATCAGTCACGGTCGCACGGCCAGCGGTAGCGGCAAAGTCGTCAAGCGTCGGTGCAGTGATGCCAGTCGGCACGCCCGCAATCGTCGTCAGCGCGCCGACCCGCGCCGACAGCGCCGGGTCGATTTCGCCGCCCGCCACTCCCACGACGTTACCGGGGATGGAAAAGGGCGTTGGCTGCGCCGTGATGCCACGCTCTGCCTCGGTCAGGGCCGAGCTTTCCTGATACTCGACATGCAGGTTCACGCGCCCGCGCCGGTTGAGCGCCAATATGTCGAACCGCCCCGCCGGGGTCGCGCGCCCGCCCTCGGTCGCAACGCGCCCCTCAAGCTCGGTCGTCACCGCCCGAAAACGCGGACGCAGGACAAAGTTGATGACGCGCTGGTCCGCCGAAAATCCATATTTCAGGGCCACTTCCTCTGGCAGGATATCCACCCGCAAAATCGCCTCGGCGGGCAAGTTGCGGATCTCCTCAAAGCCCGAAATCCGCCGCCCGTTCAACAGCACTACCGGCGGACCATTGCCGCGCCCCGACCGCAATTGTGGCCCAAGTTCGGCAAGCAGGTCACCGACCGAGCTGACGCCATAAGACCGGATTTCGGCCGGGCTCAGCTGTTGGTCGGGGGGGATGTCGCCAATTGCAGATCCCGGCAGGTTGCGGCCGGTGGAGACAGTGACTTCCGCAACATCATCCCCTTCGTCATCAATCGGCTGCTGCGCGGTGCGCGGTGCGCGCGCGGGCGAGGGCGCGGATTGCTGGGCGAGCAGCGCGTGCGGCATCGCCCCCGTCACCAGGGCGATCCCAAAAAAGAATTTGCGCATTTTTTGCCTCCAACCCCCTGCGGATCGGGCCGCTATCAGCGATTTGTCGCAAAACTGTGTCAAAGTTGCGCACGGGTTGCCACGAAGAAAAAATTGTCGGCAGGCGCAATTTTCGCGAACACTCGGCGCGCGTTTCCGCTAGGGACAAATGCGTGATGATCCGACCCGCCCGACCCCGCGCCGCTGGCCTGCGCGCGCCCTTGCCGATGTTTTTAATTGCGGCGTCGCTCGCGCTATCGACCGCGCTTGGCGGATGTGGCGCCGGCAAGCCCGCACCCGGTGGCGCCAACGGCAAGGACCGCGTGCCCGAGGTTGGCTATGTCGTTGCGCAATTGGGGTCGGCGCCCCTCGTCACCGAGCTGACCGGGCGCACGGCTGCGTATCAAACCTCAGAAGTGCGCCCACAGATTACCGGGCTCATCCAGCAGCGGTTGTTCGCGGAAGGGAGCTTGGTGCGCGCCGGGCAAACGCTCTACCAGATCGACGCCCGCCTGTTCCGCGCCGGGAGCGATCAGGCCAGCGCCGCGCTTACCAGTGCCGAGGCCGCCGCCAGTGCCGCCCAAGCCCGAGCCGACCGTTTCAAGCCACTCGCCGAAATCGAAGCCGTCAGCCAACAGGACTATGTCGATGCGCAAGCGCAAGCGCGGCAGGCGACCGCCGCCGTCGCACAGGCGCGCGCCGCGCTCCAGACCGCGCGGATCAACCTGCGCTTCACCAGCGTGCCCGCCCCGATCACCGGGCGGATCGGCCGCTCGCTGTTCACGCAAGGGGCGCTCGTCACCGCAAACCAGGCCGAACCGCTGGCGGTGATTCAGCGGCTCGACCCGATCTATGTCGACATTCAGCAATCGGCCGCCGAACTGCTCGCGCTGCGCCGCGCGCTGGCCAAGGGGGGCGCTGCGCCAACCCAGGCGGCCGTGCGGCTGACGCTGGAGGATGGCAGTGATTACGGCCTGACTGGCATCGTCGAATTTACCGAGGTCACGGTGGACGCGGGCTCCGGCACCGTCACGTTGCGCGCGCGCTTCCCCAATCCGCAAAACCTGTTGCTGCCGGGCATGTTCGTGCGCGCCCGATTTGCGCAATCAGTTGAGCAATCGGTGTTCCTGATCCCGCAGCAAGCGCTGGCGCGTGATCCGCGCGGCAATGCGAGCGTGCTGGTGATCGGGCCGGGCAATATCGTCGAACAGCGCGCCGTGACCGCGCTGCGCACCGCTGGCGCCGATTGGGTTGTCTCATCGGGCCTGCGCGCGGGCGAGCGCGTGATTGTCGAGGGGACCGTCGCGGCCAAGCCCGGCAAGCCGGTGAAGCCCGTCCCCGCGGGTGCGCCCCAGCGGATCGCCGCGCCCGTGCCCGGCGGCGCTGACCGCCAGCCGAAATGATGCGGAGCTGACGCGCCCGTGATCTCGCGCATTTTCATCGACCGACCGATTTTTGCATGGGTGATCGCGATCATCATCATGCTCGGCGGGGTGGCGGGCATCCTGTCGCTCCCGATCGAACAATATCCCGATGTCGCCCCGCCCCAGGTGAATGTGCGCGCGACCTATCCCGGTGCGTCGGCGGAAACGCTGGAGACAAGTGTTACCCAGATTATCGAACAGCAACTGACCGGCATTGACGGCCTGCTCTATTTCACCTCCTCTTCCAGCTCGCGCGGACAGGCGACGATTTCGGCGACATTTGAAAAGGGCACCGATCCCGACATCGCGCAGGTGCAGGTGCAAAACCGTGTTCAGCAAGCGATCAGCCGCCTGCCCCAGCAAGTGCAGCAACAGGGATTGACCGTTACCAAGTCCAACCCCGATTTCCTGATGATCTTTGCGATTTACGACATCACCGATCGGCGGACGAACCAGGATGTGTCGGATTTCCTCATCACCAACCTGCAGGACCCGATCGGGCGGCTGAAAGGCGTTGGCGACACCAACGTGTTCGGCGCGCAATATGCGATGCGGATCTGGCTGAAGCCCGAACGGCTCGCCGCCTTTGGCCTGATCCCCGCCGATGTCATTGCCGCGGTGCAGGCGCAGAATACCGAAATCGCGGCCGGCGAAATCGGCGCACAGCCGGTCCCGCAGACGCAGATGCTCAACGCGACCGTCACGGCGCAGTCGCGGTTGAGCACGCCCGAACAATTCGGCAACATCATCCTGCGCACCAGTCGGGGCGGTGCGGTTGTCCGCCTGTCGGACGTCGCGCGGGTCGAATTGGGGGCGGAAAACTATACCGTGCGCAGCCGGA